>CAKZLX010000388.1 GCA_937127265.1 uncultured Pseudomonadota bacterium | reverse complement strand
TATTCACGAGCGTCCAATGCGTCGTACTTTGGTGGTCGAGTTCGTATCAACACTCACCCCAACAGAATTGGTCTTTTCGTTGTATCATATTCATACCCGCGCTTTCCATGGAAATAAGGTAGCACGAGAGTTGATGCAAGAGTTTGCGCTAGAACCCTCCGCAGTATCTCAATTGCCATATGACACCATCAAAGAAGCTTATTCCATTGCTCATCAAAAACAACTGGACACTATTCAGGGCTTATTTTTCTCGGGTTCGATACAGACTGACGCGCCACCGGTTCAACACATGGACACCCAAGGTATCTCCACCAATGAGCACTTGGAACTCCCCTTGGGATGGCGTCGAAAAGCCGCCCGCGAATCCGATAGAAATCTGTTAGACCGTTTGTTGCACGATCAGAACTGGAGGGTGATCGACTTGCTGTTGGATAATCCTCGTATCACTGAACGGGACGTGGTGAAGATTGCTGCGCGCCGTCCAACCCAACCTGCCATCATTGAATTGGTTGCCAAACACCCAAAGTGGTCTGGACGATACAAGGTTCGCAAAGCGATTGTCTGTAACCCCAAGACTCCCTATGCTTTGGCGCGGTCATTGCTGGACACCTTGTTGCAACAAGATATTCGAGAGGTCATTGGGTTAGGGGTGCTCGATGGGCAATTGCTGGACGAGGCCCGTATTTTACTCCGTAGACGAGCAGGGAATGTTGATGATGACAAGCAGGATGCCCTTGATGAAATGGAAGCCTTGATTGCCCAATTTGATACGGATTTACAACAAGAAGCCGACTGGATCACCGAATTAGAGCAACAAGAGCAACAAGAAGTGGATGATTGGATGGATACCGTGACTCAAGGACTGATCGATGGTACGTTACCTTTGGTTCCAGTGGGGGAGGCTGAGTCCGAAGGGTGAGTGGACTGTTTCTTGCTGTGTCATGGAATAATGGACACCCCGAGAGTCGCTCGCCACATCGCTTCCACCACATAGACTTCAATCACCAATTTGATCAGTGTACTTTGGGCTTTGAGCCAGTTGTTTTCGCGTTTGATCAAATCCAACAAATCAGAACCACCATTGTCAAACCGTATTTGTTCCAACTCGACCGCTTCTTGTGCCAATTTGACCACTTCTTGCTGGGTTTCAATTTGATTGACTAACTGTACCCAACGGTTGTGTAAGGTTCGGAGGTCTTGGTTCGCCTTATCCATGGTTTTGCGTTGGTAGAGTTGAATGGCCTCATTCTTGGCTTCTAAGGCTGATTGTTTACTCTTTTCTGCTCTTAATAAGGGTGCATGCTGATATTTGAGACCCACATAGGATTCAGATTGTTTGGTGGACTCAATGGCGTGATCATAGGAAGCAATTAGGTTGACTTTGGGTAACTTTTTGGCTTGAACCAGTTGCAACTGGAGATGGATTTGCTCCGTGATCAATCCATATAAGGCAATGTCCGGTCGATTGCTGATGTCCCACTGTGATGGTGGTGGTTGAGGAATGGAAAGGGTTTGGATATCCAAGGTCGGTACTGTAGGACTGGCTTGCATTTGACCATCTTCGGTACGCCAAAAATAGAGCAGTTTATTTTGTCCCGCAATGGTTTGTTGTTGACTTTGTAGCCAGAGTTGTTCTCGTTGTTGTCGTTCACGATCGTTGTCAATTACTGATAAACGGGAGGTACTTCCCACCGCGTATTTCTTTTCAAAGACAGTTTGTCGTTGGTTGGCCAGTGCGAGATTTTGTTTGGCGACCTGTTCTAGTGCCCAATATTGCTGCCAGTTCCAAAAAGCCAGTTCGGTTTGTAAAATCAGTTTGATTTGGGTGGATTGTTGTTCCAGTGCCACCAGATCGACATTGAGGTCGGCAAGCCAAAGGTCAGTGCGGGCTTGATTGATCCACAATCCATCAAGAAGTGGAATGGTTGTTTCTAATCGGAATTCGCCTCTGTCTGTTGTATAAGAACCATCATAATCAGGAAAGTCTCCCAAGCCCTGTTGCCACCCACCACCAACAGAGATGCCCAGTGGTGTGTCCAAGTGGACTTGATGCTGATGATTGTCTCTTGGGTAATATCCACCGTATTGGCTACTTTTTCCTTCTAATGTTGGGGTAAAAGGGGCAGTGGCCATGAGACGTTCAGATTTGGCCTGTTGATTGGCTGTATGGGTTAGTTTCCACTCGGGGTGTTGAGGAAGATGCTGCAAAATTTCAGTCAAAGTGGGGTGTGGATTGGACCAAGCAATCGATACCCAAAGCCAAATCATGGTCCCTCCAAACTACTTTTTTTTGGCTTCTTGTTGAGTGGCACGTTAATCTTCTGTCCCTTCTCGATAGTCGGCAAGGCAGGGAAGCCATTGATTCTTCGCCAGATTTCATACCCCAAGGGAACTGTGCCCAGCATCACCCACCCCTTGACGCGTAGTCCCTGTCGTAAACGACTGGATTCGGGCCAGGGGTGTTCATCCGGATGGGGTTCGACCAAAATGCGAAACTTGCCTTTGTATGAACTGGTGGCATCTATGACTTTGACTTGACCGGCATAGGTACCGGCATCGGCACCAGGAAAACCCACAAATTGTAAAGCAGGCCAGCCTTCGAAGATAAGTCGTACTTCTTGTCCCACTTCGATGAGTGCAATGTCATTGCCATCAACCTCCATTTCAATCGCACGGTCATCACTGGTGGGTACAAACTGCATCAAGGCATCTCCTTTTTTGATTTGTTCACCACTCAGACCACCTTCGATTTTGAAAATCACACCATCGTTGGGAGCTAAGACTTGTTGGGTACTTTGTTTGGCCACTTTGCTTTGGATGTCGAGTTGCTTTTGTTCTATGGCGGCAATCTTTCCATCAATGTCATTGAGTTCACCCTCAATTTCAGCCAGTTTGGCTCGACCTTCTTGCTTGATACCGGCCAATTGATTTTGCATGCCTTTAATTTGGGCTTGGATAGCATCGTAACTGCTTTGGGCTTTGTCGCGTTTGAGTTGGGCTAGTTCAAAGTCTCGTTGTGAGACGATGCCACTGGATAATAATTCTTGGTATCGTTCCAGTTGGGCTTGTTCGGTGTTCAGTTCCGCCAAGATTCCAATGCGTTTGTTTTCCAGGGATTGGATTTTGTTTTGGGTTTCGTTGATCTTTTCGATCAGGGCATCTTGTTGTCCACTGTATTTTTCTTGGTACCGGTCGCGTTTGCTTTTGACACTGTCAATTTGTTGGAGACCAAGAGTGGCACCATCGTTGAGTCGATTCAGTCTGTCGGGATCATTGTCTTGTAACTGTACCAAAACATCGCCTTTTTGTACCAACATTCCTTCTGAAGCCAGCCACTCAGCGATTTGTCCCTCCACAGGAGATTCAATTTTTTGCGGACGGTTAGCGGGGTCAAAACTGGTGACGGTTCCGACGCCAATCGCCGATTGTTGCCAAGGGATAAGGAGAATACCGCTGATCAGAATCGGGGATAAAATCAGCATCATGACCGCAAAGAGACTGCCTGAAATGGGTGAACGTACGGCTGGCGATCGAATCAGAGAGTGTCGACTGCGTTGAAAAGGGTCAACAGGGGGAGTATCTTCGATAATAAAAGTACAATCCGATAAAAATTCATCATGAGTGGACTTTTGGTTCTGTATCACATCAACGGGAGAAGTATTGCCATTGTCAGTATCAGGTGAAATGGTCATGTAAACCTCCAAAGATACCCATAGGCAACGCAGGGAGAACTTGCTGCCAGTGGTGGATGTCGGCACTTTCCAAGACGATAATGGTTCGTTCATCTTGGCT
>CAKZLX010000387.1 GCA_937127265.1 uncultured Pseudomonadota bacterium | reverse complement strand
CAAAAGGATATACGATCGGTATCCTGATGAAGGGGGCGAGATGCTGAATGATAGAACAGAGTTTATGGGTGTTCCAGTGGATGCCATTACCATGCAACAAACCATTGAACGTATTCACCAAAGCATTGTCGCCGGCGAAAAAATCCAACACATGGCTATCAATACCATGATCATTTTAAGAATGGTAGAAGACCCCCAGTTCATGCATACACTCTCCAAGTGTGAAGTGATCAATGCCGATGGAATTGGTGTAGTGATGGCGTCTAAACTTTTAGGGCATCCTTTACCAGAACGGGTCACTGGGATTGATTTGATGGAATCCCTAATTGCCTTGGCGGCCAAAGAAGGTTTTAAGCCATACTTTCTTGGTGCCCAAGAGGAAGTCGTACAACGAACGGTTTCGCACTATCGACAGAAGTATCCAAAACTGGAAATTGCTGGGTATAGAAATGGGTATTTTAAAGAGTCTGACGAAAAGCAAATCGCTGAAGATATTCGGGATTCTGAAGCAGACATGTTGTTTGTGGCCATTTCCAGTCCCAAAAAAGAATTGTTTCTGGGACAATGGCGCGACACCATGAACGTTCCTTTTTGTATGGGGGTAGGTGGTTCTTTTGACGTGGTAGCCGGAAAGTTTAAACGAGCACCAGAGTGGGTGCAGCGAGCTGGGTTGGAGTGGGCTTACCGCTGGAAGCAAGAGCCTCGCAGAATGTTTCGTCGAAATGCGGTGGACATGCCCAAGTTCGTGGCGATGGTGTTGGCCAGTAAGGCTTTGGGATTGGAAGTTCCACAACCTCGAACTAGAGATTAGTTGCGCATGTCGATGGTGACTTTACCAAACCGTTCAGGGTGAAGCATCCGTTGCATCGAATTATTGATGGTTTCCAGTGAGAATGTCGAGTCGACAACTGGTTTGATGTGGTGCTTATCGATGCACTGTACCATCTCTTGAAACTCTTGCGGGGAGCCCATTGTGGTCGCCAAAATAGATACTTGTTTGAAAAATAGGTATTGGGGTAAAATCTGTGGCCATTTACCGGCTGTGCCCCCAAAGAAGGCGAGTCGTCCACCCATCCCCAAGATGCGAACCAGATCACCAAAACCATCTCCACCAGCAGAGTCGATGATGACATCAAAACCTCTTGGGTTGAGGCGTTGCAATTGTTTCGCCCAATTGTCTTCTGTATACAAGGCTCCACCCTTGGCCCCTACGGTGATTGCCCGTTCTATCTTGGCTGTTGAGGATGAGGTGACCCAAACATCGGCACCTATAGCCAGGGCAAACTGCAGGGCAAATACTGCGGTACCACCACCGATGCCTGTCACCAAGACCCGTTCTCCAGATCTGACATTGGCCTTGGAAACAAGTGCTCGCCAAGCGGTCAGACCAGCCAGTGGAATGGCGGCGGCTTCAATCTGTGAGAGGTGTGCTGGCTTTTCCACTAGGTTTTCAATTGGCACACAGATTTCTTCAGCGGTCGTTCCAACACTCGGCATCCCCAAAATCGAATATTGCATGGACTGAAACCGCGGATTGTTACCCCAGTTCAAACTCGGACAGAGCAAGACTTCTTTGCCGACCCATTGTGGTGCATCTGGACACTCCAGAACAATACCAGCACCGTCTGATCCTAAGACTGCCGGTGTTTGAATGCCAGGATATTTGCCTTGGGTAATCCAATAGTCTCGTTTGTTCCAAGCCGCAGCCTGAATACCAATACGAGCCTCTCCATTTTGAGGCTTTGGTGAGGGCTGTTCTTGGATCTGTAAAGGTTGTTTGATGCCTTCTAAAATAGCGGTACGCATGGCTGGTCTCCATTGTCTATCAACAGAGATATAACCCGTACTGTCGGCAAAAAGAAACCCACTTCCAAAGGCTATTATGAAAGTGGGGAGCAACTCTTGAGGTTTTTCTACCCGTGTAGTCCACAAGTGCTTTTACATATCACAATGATATGTTGCAAAGTTTGTTCCAATTTTTAGCCAATGGAATTCTGAATATAGGGAGAGTACCAACCATCTTCGGCATTGGCTCGCATTAGATCCACCGTTTCAAATTCTGCCCCCACAGTTTGCTGGGTAAGACGTTTTTGCAATAAACGAGCAGTCCAAGGTCCCCACAAGAATCCTTTGGATCCTAATGCGGTTAACACAAAAATGTTTCGATGTTGCGGCAATTCACCACACAAGGTCAGCCGATCGGAACCATAAATGGTGCGGATACCTGACCACAGAGTCGAAATATCGGCATTCATGGTTGGGCTGTGGGGTAAGGTTTTGGTTAGTCGTTGTAACAATTCAGTGGTTTCAGTTTCAGGGGTTGGTGGCTGTTCACTCCAGCGAGTTGAGCCAAACACCCAATCTTTGTCAGCATGTTGACCAACGTGTAAACCATCAAGGCTAAGTGCTTCAATTGTTTCGGGGCTTGATGGTCTGGCTTTGAGCAGGCTGCCACCTTGTAAGGTGATATCTAGATGTGGAAACCAACGCTTGGTTTGGCGACCAAAGGCCAGAACGACTTGATCGAAACAAGTGGTTTCACCATTGTCACTGTGTACACACCATTGGTCATGACACTTTTCGATAGATTGTATTGAAGTGTAGTGTGTGGAAACATTGTTGTTTCGGAAATGCTGATGTACCAGTGGGAATAAGTCACCAGCATCAATGGCAAAAGCAGGTCCTGTACGCAACGTGGGATAGTCTGTTTTGAAACAAGGGTGTGTTTCGATGTCCGACTCTGTACAGGTAGTGATGGTGGGGCGATTTTCCAGCCAAGTATTTTCATGGGCGTGTTTACCCTCCTCTGTCCACCAATCAAGGTGTGATTTGGAGAGTCTTTGGGCATTGGAGCCTTTGAGTGGTCGCCACATGTGGGTTTCACGAATTGTTTGGGGGGCTATTTGTGTCCAGTCTTTCAAGAGTTCTCGGGTACATTCAACCGCATCTCCCAAATACGGATGGGGTGCCAATGATCGTCCGGGAAATGGATGGCAGAGCAAAGTTGGTCCGAAAGAGGCTGTATAGGGGTCTTGGCTATCAAATAGGGTGATGTCCAAAACACTGTTGTCTTTCAACAACCAATGGATCAGACTACAACCAGCCAAACCACCTCCGATTATGGCAATTCGTTTCATGGTTTTAGTTCCATGAATGGTGGGTACTTTTTAATGAGTGTGCCATGAGAGATGCACTCTTGGCTGGAACTGGCAATCGTCATTTCTCGTTTGCGTCCAAAGCCTTTGGTGGATGCTAGCCAAAAACCAGCATTGGCCATCGCCCGTCGGGCATGACCTGCAGCCCCATAGGTCGCCAAAATGCCTTCTTGGGTCATACAGTTTCGAATGGTTGTGAAGGCTTCGGGAGTCCATGCTTCAGGGTTACTTTTGGGTCCAAAAGGGTCATGGAAAAATGCTACTGCCCAGTTGGTGGGAAGGGTGGCGGATGCCAAATTGGTGGCATGTAGTTCAAGGCGAATGTGTTCTGTTGGTTCCACAACTGCGATCGTTTGCCCACGGTCAATTTGCTGTAATAAGTCCAGTAACCAATCTCGATACTGCGAGGGTGACAAGGTTTGTTCTACAATCGACGGTGGAATCGGTTGGTGGTCGATTCCGATGTAATGTAGTGGCGTTTGTTGCTTTCGTGACCCGTGCAAAGCCAATGCTGTACTCAAATTGGTCCCCAGTCCAAACCCCAATTCTCCAATCGTCCAAGTATCTTGTTCGGACAGTCGGGTTCCCTTGATGAATACCCAGTCGGATTCTGCTTTCGCACCATGGGTTGAACGGTAATGGGCATCCAAGTCTTTATGAAGGACTGTCCACGATTGATCTTCGGTTTGGCAGAGTTCCAAGTCGGTAATGGTTAATTTGCTGGGTTTCATTACAAGTCTCAGTGTGAGTGCGATATGAACTAGGCATATATCCATCGGAGGTAAAATGTCCAATCGAAGGTTTGACATCATAGTGTGGGGTGCCACAGGATTCACTGGAAAATTGGTAGTCGAATATTTACGAGATTACCATCCAACCGTCAAGGTGGCAATCGGTGGTCGCAACCAAACCAAGTGCCAGCAGGTGCTTGATGACCTAAATCTAGATTGGCCAATCATCATTGCCGATGCCTTTGATGAAGTCAGTCTACGGACTTTGGTGGCGCAAACCAGTGTGGTTTGTACCACGGTTGGTCCTTATTCGAAGTATGGTCATCTGTTGGTAGGGTTGTGTGTGGAAGAAGGGACGCACTACTGTGATTTGACTGGAGAGTCTCCCTTTGTTCGAGAGACGATTGATCGCCATCATGCTTTGGCAGAAGAAAAGGGCGTTTCGATTGTACATGCCTGTGGCTTTGATTCGATACCCTCTGATCTAGGGGTCTTTTATACCCAACAGTATGTTCAAAGTGAGACAGGTCAGTACGCCACCGAAGTACACGCTCGAACTGGAAAAATGAAAGGTGGGTTTTCAGGTGGCACAATCGCTTCGATGGTGGAAATGTTGGACTCTCTACCTGAACGACCAGAATTGCCCAGACTACTGATGAACCCTTATGCCCTCAATCCAGACCCCAAATTTAAAGGACCTGACGGTGCAGACCAAGTAGGTGTTCGCTTTGAAAAGTTGTCCAATCGCTGGACCGCTCCCTTTGTGATGGCGCCAACCAATACCCGAATTGTGCGTCGTTCTCATGCTTTGCAAGGGTTTCCTTATGGAAAATCATTTGTCTATACGGAGTCGATGGGGTTTCCCAAAGGCCTCAAAGGCTGGTCCATGGCGGTCAGTGTGACCTTGGGTATGGGAACCTTGATTGGGGCGATGGTCAGTTCAAAGTGGCTCCGGCACCAGATTTGGCAACGTATGCTTCCACAACCTGGAGAAGGTCCTAGCAGAGAAGAACGTGACAATGGATACTTTACAATGCATTTTTTTGCGAAAGTTGGTGAGCAAGTCTATGAGGGTAGGGTATCGGATACGATTGATCCCGGATATGCTTGTACCGCAAAAATGTTAGCCGAAAGTTGTTTGTGTTTGGTTGAAAACCGTTCGGAATTGCCCAAGGTCGGTGGTGTGTTGACGCCCTCGGTGGCTTTTGGAGAGGTCTTGGTTTCGCGTTTGCAACAAGCAGGGATGAAATTTTCGTGTAGACTATACACAACCTAGGAGTCCAAGATGTTGTGGTTGTTTGGCGTAGCAGTGGCTTTTGCCGGTACCTATGAGAAGTGTGATATCAGTAATGGGAAGGTCTTTTCCTGTACCAATGGTTGGTATAATGGTGAAGCCGTGGTAAAGACTGACTCGGGAACCTACGAGAAATGTGATATCAGCAACGGAACGATTTTTTCTTGTACCAATGGTTGGTACAATGGCGAGGCCGTGGTAAAGACGGACTCAAGAACCTATGAGAAGTGTGATATTAGCAATGGGAAAGTCTTTTCCTGTACCAACGGTTGGTACAATGGTGAGGCTGTGATACTCAAAGACTAAGTGGAATGTCTGTCAGGACTCGAACCTGAACTAGAAGTACCGAAAACTTCTGTGCTATCCTTTACACTACAGACACAAAGATGGAGTATCCACCAGGAATTGAACCCGGTCCTTGAAGTTCGTGGCTTCATATGCAAATCCTTTACACCATGGATACAAAATAAAGTGGAGTATCTATCAGGAATCGAACCTGAGCCTGAAGCATCGCGTACTTCTATGCTTTCCATTACACCATAGATACCGAGAAAGTGGAGTGCCTGTCAGGAATCGAACCTGAATAGGAAACTTCGTAGGCCTCCTTGCAAATCCATCGCCAAGCACAAAGAAAGTGTATCCATCAGG
Organism: uncultured Pseudomonadota bacterium; assembly: GCA_937127265.1. Classification (GTDB taxonomy): domain Bacteria; phylum Myxococcota_A; class UBA796; order UBA796; family UBA796; genus CAJWHX01. The sequence continues at coordinate 608 of CAKZLX010000387.1, read as the reverse complement.
ATTCGAACCTGAAACGCCAGGCCTGCACCCTGGAATGTTTCCATTACACCATAGATACGTTATTGAAACAAAACTTGTCAATGCAGTGATAAATAAACAATATGGTAATTGTTTATCTGGCCAGTCGCGAACTGACTGGAATGCATTGTCTGGCATTTGGCCTTGTGTACATTGTTTCAGGTGCACACATCGGAGGGAACTGAACCGACCAAGGAATGGTCTCTCTAAGGGTTCGGATGTTGAACGATGCTAACGATTGATGATAGCAGCGTCCTAAGTTCCCGCAGTGGTGTTGTTATTGATTCGGCGTACGCCGACGGCGACTATGGAGATAGTCGTTAGAGATTACGGTACACCCAGCTGTATTGATACACAAGGAAGTTCCTTGGTCAATACCTTCTTCTGCAATCATGGTGTGCAGGTATGTGGATGTGGATGAAGTCATGCGTTATCTCTCGCGGTTTGTTTATACTGGTATATTATCCTATAAGAAACACTTTGTCAATATAATAATGAAGTTTTTTAATTTATTTTATGTTGCTTTCTACAGTATGTGTTCTTTGATTGTACAGAATACGATATAGATGTGGGTTATCGGATCAGAAATT
>CAKZLX010000386.1 GCA_937127265.1 uncultured Pseudomonadota bacterium | reverse complement strand
CAAAAAAAATAGATACCTTAATATTAAATTATCATTTGATACTAAGATTTTCATTTTAGTTGAAATTAATGAAAAACATCTTAATAAAAATAAAGATGATGATAGAGAAATTGAAATTTTCTCTAAAACAGGAACAGTTCCCTTACAATATTATCAAGATACAGACCTTGGAACATCTCAATCTGTCCAATAATTTTTTACAACGTGTACCGGACGGTATTTTTCAACTGGGTGGTTTACAAGTCTTGAGTATGCGGGGAAACGAGTTGACAACATTACCAATCAATTGGGCTTGTTTGAATACTCTGGTGCATTTTGATTGTACGTTGAATCCATTGGCTACTGTTCCAGCACCTTTACGAGAGTGTCGACGGTTGGAAGAGTTGTTGATCAATGCTTGTGAATTGTCTGAGATTCCGGAGTGGCTTGGTGGGTTAGGGACGCTTCGTTTGCTGGGTCTATCTGGCAATAAATTACAACAGATACCAGTGTCCTTGTGTCAGTTGTCCAATTTGGTGTATTTGGGCTTGTTTGATTGTGGATTAACGGTTTTGCCAGATGAGATTGTCCAATTGGAATCATTGCAAACATTGGGAATTAATCACAATGCGCTCAGGGAATTGCCCATCGAACTGTCAATGTTGCCCTTAGATACACTTGATGTTCGAAACAACCCACTGGAATCACTGCCACCTGGTTTAAAACGAGTTCGTCTAGATGCTGAACAGGTCCAGAACTTATCCTCACAAATGTCAGAGTGGTCTGGACTGCGTTTGTTGAGCCTAGAAGATTGTGCCCTTACCACATTGCCAGATGGGATTGAGCACCTTTCGGAACTCGAAATATTGATCTTGTCTGAAAATGATTTGCGACAGTTACCGGACTACCTGGGCAATATGCCAAATCTTCGAGAGTTGAACGTTTGGTGTAATCCACTAGAATCTTTGCCCGATACTTTAATGGCTTTGACGGTAGATTATGATTTGTTTGAGCGGTTTGAAGACACCATCGTTAATATGTCAACCCTTCGGCACTTTGGGTTGGTTGAGAATACTTTGATGGTGGTGCCACCATCCTTGCGAAACCTTACACAATTGGAAAGTTTGGATCTGCGGGGCAATGATATCGTAGAGATTCCCTTGTGGTTAGGGGATTTAACAGGCTTACGTGGGCTGAACATGGATGGCAATCCATTGAGTATGAAGTCCTTGCAAACCTTTCAGAATGCCTATCCACATATTCAAGTACAGTTTACACCAGAATAAATTCAAATTTAGGCTCATTTTGCTGTCCGAGAATCAATCGGTGTTTGGTTGATCTAGGAGTTACCGCTAGTACTCCCGAGATTTTCCATGGCACATCCCAAATCAAGACGTATCTCTCCTTATGTCGCTAAAACCATATTTCGTGATCTTTTGCAAAAGGATTGGTCTTGTACCTATCAAACGTTGCACTTCTTTGATTCGATGAATCCCACATTGAGTGACATCGAATCGACCTTGTCCTTACACATTCCCCAAAAGTTTGCTGAATGGGAACAAACGTTGCATCATATAACCGATGATTGCGATCGATTTGTGTGGATATGGTTGTTGTGTAAATTGGCAGAAATGAAAGTAGATTGGGCATTGTCGATCAAAGAGTTGACCCTCGAAAGGTGTGAACTGTTACGATTGCCATGGAATATTGGAGCCTTAAAGAATCTGGTTTTATTGGATGTTTCGATAAACAGTTTGTATGATTTGCCCGAATCTCTACAAGCGTTGTCCAAATTGCAAAAACTCTATCTTCACGACAATCAATTTATAGTATTGCCATCGTGGTTATCCTCTTTGGATTTGGACTTGCTGTATGTGGTAGGGAATCCACTGAGGCAAATGCCCTTGAACTCCAAGTCACTGACTTTGATGGATGACATGTATGACCAGTTGGTTGATCAGTTACCGTACTTCACCAATTTACGACACGTGTTGTTGCAAACCCGAGTATTTCCAGAAGATTGCCAATGGTTGATTCAGCAACCCCATTTGGAAACCTTGGAAGTCCATATCGCTACAATTGCTGCTGGTGTCAAGGACGTGTGGAAATGCACCCAACTCAAAGCACTCAGTTTTATGGACGTATATTTTTTGCGTATCCCCGATGAAATCGTACAGATGACTCGATTGGAGAAACTGACGATTGAAGGTACCGATCTGCGTTCATTGCCTTCAAAAATGGGTGGATGTTTACCTTTGAAACACCTGTCGATTCGAGGAAGTTCCTTCAAGCGGGTTCCACCTTGTGTAAAACACTTGGTATTTTTGGAATACTTGGAACTCAGTTGTTGTGAGATTCGGCAGATACCAAAATGGCTCACCAATCTCAAACAGTTAGAATGCTTGAACCTTCACAAAACAGAAGTGTCCGTAGTACCGGAAGGTATCCTTCACTTGGAACTGTTAAAAAAGTTGGTTTTGTCGGAAACCAATATCACCACCTTTCCGGAGTGGATGAGATATATGATTCACTTGGATGTACTTGAAATACGGAATACACGGATTCCTTTTTCTGAAATATTGCGTTTACAATTCCTGTTGCCCCAGTGTCAGATTCTATTTTAAAATAGTTTGCATAGATGACATTCTTAATTAAGTATATCTTTACCTTTTAAAATATAGGAATCTCATGTCACTTTTTGCATTGCAATCTTCTTCTCAACATTTGGCTCATCAACTACAGCAAACTGTTATCTCCAAAAGTAAAGCCCATCCTTTCTTTCGCTCTGGTATTTTTAACGCGGGAAAATGGTTGGATACATGGGAAAAAATGCAACGCAAAAAAGTTTCCACGGGCGATGCTGCTTTGATGGCTTCCTTTTTACCCTATGTATTTCCAAATACTGGGGAAGAAGTCGAAAGTAGTATCTGGCCATGGCAACAACGACGCGTCATCTTATCTCAAAAGCACACCAAACGATGGCTCAGTGCACTCTATGCGTTGGATGAATATGCCTCTGTTTACGTAGATTTGATACCCCATCTTGGTGAGTGGCTTGGTGATGTTTTTAATTACATTCCACGAGACGTCTGGAGCATGTCAGCCCGTTTGTTAGGGCGTCTTTATTACAACAGTAAACAACTGTTTCAACATTTGCAAAGTCGTGATGAATCACTGTCCCCCGATGATTTCTTCTTTCATCGCCTTGATGCTAAACTCAAAAGGGTCTTTGATTTTAGTAAGCCACCAAAAGAGAAGGGTACGATTCGGAAAGTGTTTGATACAGGCTTGTCAGACGCAGAGGCTAATAAAGCATTTGGAACCCATTCTCACGTTCATCGTCACGGACTCTATCTTCTCTTTCAGTTAGCGATGGTCGATGACCTGTGGCATGACACGATATTTGACCCCTCAAAACTAAAGTTCCAAAAGCATATCGAGAAGATTACCGACAAGTCTTGTTTGAGTGTACTGCGCACCGCCCAACTGGAAATCTGCTATCAAATCGATACCCCGAAGCAGTTTGACTGGACGGTTATCGATTCTTTGGGCATCGAAGGCGTGGATGCTT
>CAKZLX010000385.1 GCA_937127265.1 uncultured Pseudomonadota bacterium | reverse complement strand
TATGGCAGTGCACAGCAGCAAATTGATAAAGAATTAAACTTGTTACAATATGACGAAAATACACACTCTTTAAAGATAGCTAAAAAATCAATAGATAAAGTCGAAGCTCATTTTCAAACTAATAATTATACCTATTTAATATTAGAACTTACTCAAATAGATAATGATGAAATCACCATCCTGATATCGTTGAGAAGATTTATCGTCCTGAGCACGACCGAGCATTTCAGATACTGCACCCATTTGCCCATCATATTGCTTGAATTCTCCATTGACGATTTTACCAAAGGTATGGACTCGCCCATCGACTGGTGAGATTAGCGTGTGTTCGTCCATTGCAATTGGTCGTCGACCGTCTTTGAGGGTGCGAATAAAGAAATCTGACAACGAAGAAAAATCATCGATGTCACCATTGCATTCTTCAAGGTTGATGTCATATTTCCAGACAAAATATCGAATCAATAAGCGGTGGAAAGGTTTGGGTAAGGAGAGTCGAGCGTTCCAACCCATAAAGCGTGCGATGGGCTTCTTGGGAAGGATACTCAATGTGGATATAATAAGACCGTCTTTCATATTGATAAAGCACTCGTTTGCCGGTGGACAAGGATTGTATTAGTCTGTTCATCAAAATAACCGAATATTCGGGAGTCGTCATGCATCCAACTTTGATTGAATTTAGTGAGCGTGTAGGTGTACACAGTTACGGTCTACTCATTCTTACGGCACTGCTATTTGCTTTTATGGTATCTTCACGGCGCGCTAGACTGGTAGGGATTGACCCCGACGATCTTCCTTTGATGTACATGCTGGTGGCTATGTGTGGTATTCTCGGTGCCCGTCTTTTTTATTTTCTCTTTTCTGACACCGCCAACTTCTTTGCCAATCCATTCATTTTCTTTGATGGCAATGAAGGGGGACTGGTCTTTTATGGTGGGGCGATCGGTGGTACGGTCAGTGGTGTGATCTATTGCTACTTGCGGAAGATACCGGTTTGGAAGATGGCTGACATTGGTGCACCAGCGATCATGCTTGGGTTGAGTATTGGTCGTTTGGGTTGCTTCTTTGCTGGATGTTGTCACGGTGCGGCGGTTGAGATGGATGGACATACCCACGATGTATTGATGTCTTTTAAAGGTGGTGATGTGTTGTGGTTGGATCATGCTCCGTATTTGGCACTATCCTTTAATCCGGGTGTTGGTGTAGGGTCAATTTTCAACACACCAACCTATCCTACTCAACTTTGGGAATTTACCGGTGCGATGTGTTTGTTTGGGGCATTGTCGTTTATGTGGTATCGTTTACGTCGATTCGATGGACAGATTCTGGCGACCATGATGGTGTTGTACGCTGGATTGCGTTCCTCGATTGAAAACTTTCGTGGTGATTCTATTCGTGGTGAAGACATCATGTCGGGGTTGTCCACTTCGCAAAGTATTTCAGTGTTCAGTTTGGTGGTAGCGGTGTTGATTGCGGTGATCCAGTTTCGCAAAGGTGTGACCAGTGAAGAACCGTTTGTGGGCGATCTGGATGATGAACTGGACGAGTATGATGATCTGTAAGTCAAGAGGCTAGACCATAACAGACTCAAAGATCTGGTTTGTCCCTACAACTCTGATAGGAGCCAATATGCGACGTTCGATAAAAATAGGATTGTCCATTGGACTCTTGGTTGGAGGTGTGATGTTTGGTGGGTTGCTTTGGATGTGGCCGGCAATTGGTGAAGCTCCTTCGGCTGAGCAGTTACAACAATACGAACAGTCTCCAAATTTTGACGTCAATCGAGGTACGTTCGTCAATCGTCGTCATGATGAATACGAAAAGATGATGAACAACTTTGACATGGTGCAATTGTTCAAAGAGCAAACCTTTGGCAAAGAAGTGCGTACCCCTCCCAAACCATTTCCCACTCAACAGCCGAATTGGGATGAGTGGAATCAACAAGAGTACGCCTATATTTGGCTAGGACATTCGACAATTTTATTTCGAGTGAACGGGCAAAATATTCTATTTGATCCAGTTTTTGGCAGTGCGGCACCAGTAGCCTTTGCAGTGCCTCGATTTCAAGAGGCGGTGGTCTCTTTATCTGAACTTCCACCGATTGATAGGGTGTTGATTTCTCACGATCATTACGATCATTTGAGTTATGAGGCCATGCTCTTTTTTAAAGACCAATCTCAAACCCAATTTGTAGTACCTTTGGGGGTTTCCTCATACCTCAAAGGCTGGGGGATTTCCGAAGAAAGGATTACTGAACTGGATTGGTGGGATGAGCAGAGGTTGGATTCTTTGTTGATTGCTTGTACACCGTCTCAGCACTTCTCTGGTCGTACAGGGCCTAGGGGTTTACGGACACTGTGGGCCTCTTGGGTTATCAAAACCGATGAGTTTGCGCTCTATTTTAGTGGAGATTCTGGATACGATATTCATTTTACCCAGATTGGCGAGAAGTATGGTCCGTTCGATATCGCCTTCATGGAGACTGGACAGTACAATCCCATTTGGCATATGTCACACATGTTTCCTGAAGAAAGTGCACAAGGTGGTATTGAATTGCAGGCCAAAGCGGTTCATCCAATCCATTGGGGAACCTTTAAATTGTCCACCCATTCTTGGGATGATCCAATTAAACGGATCGTGAATCAAGCCAAACTGTTGTCGCTTCCACTGTCGATCCCAATGCAAGGCGAGATGGTGACCTTTCCCTTACAAGCGAAAGACCAGCCTTGGTTCGACACTTTTTGATTGTATAGTATACAACCGATGTACTGTTTGAAAAGTACGTTTTATTGCCTACTTTCTCATTTTTATCTGAATAAGGTTTACACTTGATGTAAAATAGAAAGCATGCTTACAAGCCTTGCTATTTTAATATTTGTTTCTTGTGGTGAAGAAGAGGAGTCGGTATTTAGTTTCGGTGGAACACAACCGGTGGAACAGTGTCTCAATCCTGTTGAAGATACCTGGAATGCTTTGACTGAGAATGCCCAAAGTCGCGGCGTTGTCTTGGATATGCCTGGTTGGACTGAGAATCATGAATGCAATGTGATTCCTGGTGGTGTGGTTGCTCAAGATTTGAACAACGATGGTTGGGAAGATTTGGTCTTTCTCAATCATGAAGGTTCTCCTTGGGTTTTTCGCAACTTGACTGACGGACAGTTTGCACCGGTCTCTATTGATTTACCCTTGTTTGATAGTACCCGTCCGGCGTTGTCTTTGGGAGCAATGGACTTTACTGGGGATGGTTTACCCGAACTGATTCAAACGGGGATGGGGTACTTGGCGATCGCTGAAAACAAAGGCGACTTTACTTTTGGGGATTGGGAGTTGATCGTCAATGAAAGTGGTTTTCCCTATTCCTGCTTCGGTAGTTTTTCGGCAGGGGATTTGGATCAAGACGGCGATTTGGACATTGTTTTGGCAGGGACCGATTTGGCGATTGAGCCCGGTGTTTGGCCTGGCACGGACTATCCAGATTTGTGGGGCGCCTACACTTTGTTGCTGGAAAATAGCAGCGTGGGTTGGCAAACGGTTCGTGAACTGACCCCTTGGG
>CAKZLX010000384.1 GCA_937127265.1 uncultured Pseudomonadota bacterium | reverse complement strand
CTGGATAATTCAGCAAAGAACTTGGATGATGCGATTGCCAGTGTCAAAACTGGAGATGGTCTGGCCCACGAACTGATTTATGGTGAAAACGGCGAATCCCTGGCCAAACAATTGCAAGCCGTTTCTGGGGCGTTGGAGAAGTTGGTCACCGACATCCAAACCGAAGAGGGGCTGATTACCGCACTCATTTATGACGACAGCAAAAAACACATCTTGGATGACTTGGCGGAAACGGCCAGTTTGCTAAAAGAAACCAGTGATGCTTTACAGAATGGAGATGGTACAGCCGCCCTGTTAATGCGAGATCCTGCCTTGTATGAAGACTTACGGTCTTTGGTTGGTGGGGCACAACGCAACAAACTCTTGCGCTCTTATATCCGAATGACTGTCGAGCAAAACGAAATCGAAGAGGCAACGCCTTTTAGTCTACCCTCTGACGACAAGACAAAATAATCAGGGATATCCCATGCAGGTCATTCGCCACTTACTCCACCCACAACGCCAAAGTTTGATCAACCGTTGGAAGAAAGCTTCATCGGCTGAACGCAGTCTGATTGTGGGGTTCTCGATCTCGGGTGCCATCTTTTGGTTGGGTCTCGCCGGATTGATGTTTTTCTTTATTCACACCTTCCATGGCGTGGAGATTGTAGGGACCATCGTCTTACGTAAACTGATTGAACTGCTGTTGTTGAGCACCTTTGGTTTATTGTGTTTTTCCAATGTGGTGACTGCGCTCTCGAACTACTATTTGTCTGATGATTTGGAACTGTTGCTGTCCCTACCGATATCCAAAGTCAATTTCTTTTTTGCCAGATTCCTTGAAACCTTTGCCCAATCAAGTTGGATGGTACTCTCGTTGACAATTCCGATTTTCATCTCCTACGGAATTGTTTATGGACAGGGCATCTCCTACTATGTCACCCTGGCAATTGTGATGACCGCTTTTTCGATTATCCCCACCGCTTTGGGTGTCGGTTTGGCCAGTGTTTTGGTCTCGGTATTCCCAGCACGACGAATTCGAGAAGCCTTGGTGTTGGTTTCGATTTTGGTCTTGGTGGTAGTCTTTATTTTAATCCGTGTCCTACGCCCCGAACAGTTAGCCAATGCAGACAACTTTGAAAGTGTAGCAGCCTACATGGCACAATTGCAAACCCCAATGCCAATCCTCACCCCACCCAGTTGGGCTTCTGATGTCTTAATTGCTTCGCTCTTTGGACGACCGTTTCCTTGGCTCGATTTGACACTATTGCTCAGCGCGACTGTTGGTGCCACAGCTATTTCTCGTTGGACGACCAGCGCTCTTTATGATGATGGACGAGCCAAAGCCCAAGAAGCCCGTGTGGCTCGGATGGCTGGTTCTCCATTGTTGGATACACTGATTGGGGTTTGGACATTTCCACTACCGCCAAAAGCACGGGCGATTGTCGCCAAAGATGTCAAAACATTTGTACGCGACCCTTCTCAATGGACCCAACTGTTCTTGGTCGGATCCATTGTAATCATCGCCATTGTGTCGGTCGCCAATCTACCGGTGGATAGTTTCCGTGGTCCCTGGATGCAAACTTGGTTGAATGGACTCTCCTTCTTGATTTTAGCCTTGGTCGGATTTGTGATGGCGGCACTGGCAGCACGTTTTCAGTTTGCCGCAGTATCCAACGAAGGTCGTGGGTTCTGGGTAATGCGCACCGGTCCAGTCACCGCCAAAGAATTCCTCTGGGCCAAAGCCTATCCCGGTATCTTACCGATGATTTGTGTTGGAGAAACCCTAGCCGTATCCTCGATTACCATTTTGGATGCTGAATCAGCGATGTTGTGGGTTGGGATTGGAACGGCCGCAGCACTCTCTTTTGGTCTATCGGGAATTGCGGTAGGTATGGGAGCCATTTATCCAGACTTTAAAACCAACAATGCCTCAAAATTGGCGGCTAGTCCAGCAGGGCTTCTCTACATGCTCACGGCTCTGGGACTGGTGTTTGCCGTATTGGCTTTGGAGGCGTTTCCGGTATATTGGCTCATCTCCACCCAAATCACTGAAAAACCGATCACCGATACCCAGTGGATGATTGGTTCGATCTGTATGCTGATGGCACTGTTACTTTGTGTTTTTGCCACCTTCTACCCCATCCATTATGGTGCCCGAAAGTTATGGGAACGGGAGTTGCCCAATGGTTCATAGTCTTGGATTCTATCTGCTTGGATATTGGCTCCAGTTTGGGTGTACACCAAAACAACCTCAATCCACCCTACTCGCGGTCTCAATCAGTCCACCGATTGGCTCTATTGGAGCTCGCGAAGAAGTACTGCGTGGTTTAATGGCCAGTCACAATCAGCAATGGATCGCGGCGACAACACATTTTGATAATGCTTATCGTTTCGATCCACACCCGACAATTTTATCTTTACAAGATACTTTGCTATCCAATACACCACTGCAATCTGTTGAGGAACCATAATCATGTTTTGGCCCCTTCTCCTTTCACTGTGTACATTTTCTTTTGCTGACGAAACAAAAAGTGATGCTCTGAACATCACCAGTGAGGACATCATCACCGATGCTCCAACGCCACTGTTACTCGGTGATGCAGTCGATGCCACAATCTGGAAGGGTCGCTTTCGCATTGAGGGTTTCTCTTTTAAAGGTGCCGTTCCCGGAACCATCACCTTTGGTCCTGCGCCACAAATGGAGATTAAACTTCAACGTCCCTCTGGTTTACCGATCATGTCCTTAACAGTACTCGAAGAAGAAATCTGTGTCCTGTTTGATTTGGACGGAGTGCAATACCGAGGTAGTCATGCTGAATTTGCCAGTTTAAGCAAAGAAGCACTGCCAGCAGAGGCTATTCATTTGGTATTTAAACCCAACAAAGAAAACCAACCTGAAGGGTGGGATTGGTACAGTACGCCTCGCTCACCAATTCGAATCTTGGATGTCGACAATACAGACGGTGATTTTTTAAACGCGGGCTACAAAGGATGGACAAAACAAGGGCTCAAACGTGGTCCTGGTCGAATCTATGTACACCTTGGTCCCAATGAATGGACATTGCGTGCCAACATTCAAAAACGAAGCACCATCGTTTGGTCACCCAGTTGTGAAGTGGATGAGACGATAGAGGTGAAACCACTTGTGGACA
>CAKZLX010000383.1 GCA_937127265.1 uncultured Pseudomonadota bacterium | reverse complement strand
CTATCCTATCTACACAGAATGCCATCTTCGGGGCAAGCGGTGTTACTGGGGCTTCCCAAAACATAATACAACTGGCAGATGTTGGAGAAGCTACTAGGCAGCAGGGTCAGGCGGATTTACTTGGTACAATTAATGATGCTCAGACAGATATATACAAAGTCTATCCATAACATTCACTACCAACGGAAACAAAATGTTGATTGTATCTATAATTGGTTGCTTTCTCAAAAATAATACACCTCCGAAAATTACTAAATCTCAAGAGCAATTGACATATCCTTATACAAATGCAACGTACTTGATGGATTTTCCCCCATTTACAGAGGGGTCGTCCTGGTTTTATGCTCCCAAATGTAGAGAAGCTACCGATAAAAGATCCTGTGGACAGAAAATCTATGAGTCTTATGACAATCCAGACCTCACTGTCGATCGAAATTTTATCTTGGCTAATTTTTGTGATGATGCTTTCTATCCCGCCTGCATAGAACTGGCTGATTCATATGCTTCAGGTAATGGCATACCTTACAATCCTGAGCGAGCGAACCAACTGTGGCTGACATCCTGTTTAAAATTATCAAGGTCTCCTGCCTCCGTTCAGTTTCCCGAGATCAGATATCAACGGGATGCTGCCTGTATGATGAGCACACAAATTTTAATCGAGAAATCGAGCGACCGGTTGCCTTTATTCAGCCAAATGATGTTGGGTTTTCAGATGCAAAATAGAAACCCATTGTATTGGGATGAGGTATCGAGCAATGTCACTTATTGGTTGCTGCTAACCAAACAACCAGACAACGCTATCCGAGTCGCAGATGGAATGACCAGTAAAGACAGCGAAGCATACCACGTCGCATTGACCAATAAGATATCTTCGCTTGCCGTCATCGGTCGCTTGGACGATGCCAAACAAGTTTATGAAGAATATTCCTCACTGAAAATTCAAGGCGGCACGTTAAAGTCAGTACTTCTCTCCGATGCCGAGATACTTAAACCCATCTATTCTGACCAGCAATCGTATTTTGAATTTCTCACTTATCTTGCCCCTGACTTGGACCATACCCTATCCCCAGTTGAGTCCACAGCACCAGAACAGGACCCGATCTGGACAGAAGCCTATGATCTATATAAACAAGGTCAAAAATCTCAGAGTTTCGAACGCTTAGAACAACTCACATTACCAATGAACATCGGTGAAACATATATATTTTCCCATCTTGATGCTATCGAAAATTTAGCTCAGATGTTTCAGAAAGAACAAGAGTTCTTGATTGCGGAAGAAATTTTAACGTTCGCACTAGAAGAACGAAAAGCTCTTACTGAAACATTTGAACTGGAGTTACTGAATGTTTTTCCTCCAAATGCTTCTTTGGAATATTCTCAAAACGACACCAGATGTGTGGTGAATGGTACCACCAATCAAAGTCTCGATGCATTGTGGGGTGGATATGGCCTGTTACCAAAGTGTCCCGAAGGTTCGTCGCCTGGTACATTAACAGAAAACAACATCCAAAAAAATGTTGAATGTATCATCCATGTATCCTATCGTGGTACGGTATTACAATATGACATTGAGGATAATCACTCTCCAGAATCTCGTGATTTATGTTCATCTGAAGTCGGGTCCGTCTACGACATCCCAAGTGAAATCTTTGGTTTCAATCTCAACACGGGTTCAGATACCTTCCATCCATCAACCCTTTCCACACTGGGGAAACTAGTCTTATTGTACAGGGAGTTGGGGGACTACAATCTTCAAAACTACTACCTCAATATGGGGCGTCAAACCCAATGGAAATACATGCGAGTTGATAACAATCTCCCTGAAGTCGATGCTTTCGTACAACTTGGGATGGATAATTTTCATCGTAATGTAGGAGGAAACAATGCTGACAAAAGATTTTTGAACTCAGAATTTACCTACCTAGGCTCCGACCTACGTCGCTTGAAAGAAATGTCTAATTTTTCAACACACATGGCTGAAGGTTGCCCAATAGCAAGGCCGTGGCTTGAAGCAAAAATGGCAGGAACAGAACTCTCCTTTTCTGAATACGAATTGGGATATCAATATTGTATTTTCCGGTCTCAGGAACTCAGTTTTCGCAATCTAGACATTGCCCAAAAAAGTCAACAGCCATCCCTCATCGGCCAAGCCTATCAGAATATTGGCAAGGTATACAGTGCTCACTCGATGATGACAACATCCCTACTCGCATTTGATAAAAGTCTTGAATATTTGGACGAAGATAGCCCAAATTATCTTTCTTCTACAGAATCCCTTTTAAATACACTGATGATGCAAATCAACGGGGCTGAGATTATGCAGCAGTATTTTGGAGAGGATGTTTTCCTAAGCCAAACTCGAGAACAATTAAATCAATACTATGTCAACCAGCAACCCGATCTGCTCCACAATCTGACCACCAGACAAATCACTTCTTTCATCAGTGATGCCTATCAAATGTCCGACTCGTCCGGATCTCAAGGGCATAGCACTTATGAAAATAGCGGTGTACTTGGGGTCTTAAACAGTCTATGGTCAGCCAGTCCAAATGATGCAAACATTTACACTTCACTTTTACGTTGGAACAATCTGTCTTATCGAATCAATTCAACACGAAATTTAACGATGCACAGCAATTTTGATTCAACTGGGATTGAGGTGATTCAAAATAGTTACCGTGACCTTTCACACGCCTTTATTTCTCTTAATAAAACAGACGACTTTGCAGCAGATATCTTACAAAAAGCGTTCAAAGCAGATCAGTCTGAAAAGGCATATCTTCAAACGGAAACCATTTCAGAAATACAAAAAACGCTCGACAGTTCAAGCAACTTGGACCAGATATGTTCTGCTTTACCTGAAAACTCAATACTAATTGAATACAAAGATCTTCCAACTAAGGACTATCTCCCAGACGATTCAGAACTTCGGGATGCAATAGAACAATACATCGTTCCGTTTGTAAAAGCCGCCCAAAACAAATCTCCAAATCAATATACCCCTATAGATCAACTCGTCCTGATGGGATCTGAGGAACTATTGGTCGAAACCAACGACAAGATTCAATCGTGGTATGCCCAGGCAGAACAAAATGCAAAAAATATGAAGATCTACAATACCATTGGTAAAGAGATGAAAGAACAGTACAAACTGTATAAAGACTTGGCTACAGAAGTCTTTCTTATCTCCTCTGAGGATTGTGACACCATACATCGAGTGCCACTAACAGATAGTGCACTCATCGCATTTTTGGTGAAAGACTATCGAAGAAAACTGACCATACCCACCATACCAGAAATGGCACTGAAGCCGGCATCCAACATGCTCTACAAAAGTGTTTGGGAACCCATCACTCAATACATCCCATCAAACGCAAACGTCTTTATCGTTGCGGATGGTGAGGCTGGCAATCTTCCTTTTGCCACATTACTGGACGAAAACAATCGTTATCTGATCGAAAAGCATCCACTGCACTATTTGGTTCATGCATCTGATCTATTGAAACCGGATAAACAATACACCAACCAAGATTTAGTCCTTGTTGGGGGTGTAGATTATGGAGATCAATTGGGAGTCGAAGAGCCTTCTGAACAAGAGTTGCGAAATGCGCCTTGTATCACCTCTAAATTTGGCTATCTGCCTGGTTCCAAGATTGAGGTTGAAGCCATCAATCAGTCATTAGCAGGTCGTATACCGACAATAACGATGCTCGGAAAAGAGGCCACAGAAACAAATGTGCTCAATCAGATTACATCGGCGAGATATGCACACCTTGCAACCCATGGTTTCTTCGCAACCAATACCTGTAGCGATCAAATTGCCTCCGTAAAACCTGATAAACCAAACACGGTAATGTCGGGCAACTATGGAGATCTTTTTGATCCACAAAATAAATCTGAGGGATTATTGGTTGAGATGAAAACCCTAAAGAAGGCGCAACGAAAGTTCCCTGACGACAAATCCAGTCAATGCAGGTATATCCTCACCAAAGAATATGAAGATAAACAACTGGCAACCAATGTAAACATCTCTGAATGCTTCTTCATGGAATCAGATGAACCACGTATAAAGTTTACGCTTGAATATGAATCTACCTACAACGGTCCTGTGGACAAAACTCTTTTGAACCTATCCCCAATGAGTATGAATGGATTGGTCTTGGCCAATGCCAATAATAGAACCGATGATATGATTGCAAATGATGATGGTATCATTACGGCAGAAGAACTCCGATTTCTGAACTTACACAACTTGGAATTCCTCATCTTATCGGCTTGTGAAACTGGACTGGGAACGTCCAAAGTTGGGGATAGTACTCAAGGACTCCAACAGGCATTGTTGGCCGCAGGTGTAGATACACTTATATTGAGTTTATGGGCAGTCGATGATAATGCCACCAATCAATTGATGCAATACTTTTATGAAGAACGTTTTGGAAGCAAAGATGTATCTGAACGAGAGGGATTGCGAGCTGCTCAGTTACGTTTGTTAAACGAATATCGTTCGCAGGGTCATAGTCAGCCTGGAAAATGGGGGGCTTTCTTCACCACAGGAAACTACCGGTAGCGTTATCCCTCTGCGCCCTCATAAATATTACACACAATCAAGGTCAACAACGACATTGTTATACACAAGCCCAACTCCAACACAATACCATCGGTGACGATAAAGAGCAGTGTTCCCAAAGCTATCAAGAATGCTGTACTTCCCAACCAAAGTACTGCTTGAAGGTACTTCGGCGTCCGAGTGTACATGAGTATCGTCAACCAAGTACAGACTACAGTAAAGAGCAATTCAAATATCCAATGAACTCTGGAAAAATGCCGATTCGTCAAAATGTTTTCAATTAATTGAGCCTGTATGCGTACACCAGCCATGTCATTGCGTGTAAAGAAAGGAAAGGAATACGGTGTCGGATATCGATCTGCACCCTCTTCACCAAATTTATCCACCCGTCCAATTACCACAACTTTGTCTTTTAATTGATCAAGTACCTCACTTGGTAAGGCACTATCACGGATATGTTCGGGCAAATCCTTCTCTGCGAGGCCAAAGGATAACCACTGCGCGCGTTCGGCTTCTAAGGTTAACAAGGTGGATGCTTGTATGACAGGAAGTGGGTCTCGGGTTTCAGGTCCCAAGAAATTCAGATAAAAAGTTCGATCCAAACGATACTCAAAATCAGGCAATCCTGGCAGACTCTTGCTCTCACAGACCAATCCGGCGCGCTGTACTTCGCATACCGCTTGCAAGTCCGCCAACAACATCTCATAGGTAACGGAAGCATCTAGAAGACGGTTCCTATGAAGCCAAGCAGCAGCCAACCCGATTGAAGGCGTGAGGGTGTTGTCTATGTTCGGATGTTGCATGACATTGGATGGCCATTCACCAGAAGTTTGAACTCTATCATGCACCATTAATAGAGGAGCACCACGAGCAATCAAATTGCCGTTGTACAAGATGGGTTCCTCCAAATACAAATTGGCTGAGACACCATTCAAAGTACGATGATTGTCGACAACCGTTTGGGCTTGCAGTTCAGGTGTAATTCCAACCGAAAAATAGGTCATTGAATGCGGTTCGTTGACCTGGATTTGTTCCGCGGATAAAACCATCCCGTGTTCTCGAATTGCAGTTGCCAACGCCTCATCATGCTGAGTTGACGAATCCAACATGATATCCAACACAACAACATTGGCCCCTGCATGACTCACTGTCGTGATCAACTGGGCCAGCAAATCTCTCGGGGTCACATCTGGACTTGAATCTTCTGAATCCCACATCGCCAATGATTTTGGGTCTATACTGACAATCGTTACTTCATTGGAAATAGATTTTGGAGGCGATAATAAAAGATACAAGTCCGAAAACAAACCGCCAAAGGCTGTGAATCCCAGTATTAAACAAGCAAAACCTGTGGATAAAAGAATACCCATATCCGCGGAGAAATCCAACCAGACTTTTCGACTGAACACCTCGAGTCTTTGGCGTAACTGCGTCGAAAAACTGTCCTTACCTAGATCTGTGGGTTCTGATGACTTTGGCGTAGTATCCGTAGGTTCAACTGACATGCGATTTTATTCTGCAGATTACCTGAAACAAGCACGACAGTTAGCGGATGAATTTAATGTTCTACTTATCTTCGATGAAATAGCCACAGGCTTTGGCAGAACTGGAAAACTGTTTGCCTGCGAGCATGCCAATGTCACACCTGATATTCTATGCTTAGGCAAAGCGTTAACGGGTGGTTATATGACCATGGCAGCAACATTAACCACCGACAAAGTCAGCCAAGGTATTAGCCAAGGTAATCCTGGCGTTTTTATGCATGGCCCAACATTTATGGGCAACCCACTTGCCTGCTCAGTCGCCTTAGCAAGTACACAGCTTTTACTCGATTCACCCTGGCAAGACAATGTAAGTCGTATTGAAAAGAAACTTTCAACAAACCTAGAGGCGTGTCGCGCTCTTGAAAGTGTTGAAGATGTTAGAGTTCTTGGTGCAATCG
>CAKZLX010000382.1 GCA_937127265.1 uncultured Pseudomonadota bacterium | reverse complement strand
GAACCCTCTTCGGGTGGCTAATTTGTTGAACAATGTCCCCATAGCCATGTAGTGAATCTCGTTTTTGTTCAAATAATTTCCATAGGGACGATTTTCAAACTTTTTATTGACCACATCTGTGACCAACTTTTTGAAATCCTTACAATAAAAAAGTTTTTCCAGATTTCGACGAGAGAAAGAGCAGTTACAACAGAGTGCCACTTTTTTCAACACCAGACTTTCGTTGATTCTGGGGAGATGGTCAACAGTAAGGCTTTGATCTGTCCATTTGACTAGTGAAGAAGGCAATTCTGGTGTGGATTTACTAGCCCATGCTGGTGGGAAGCCTTTTGAGTGATGTAAGAGATCTAACAGGCGTGTCTGTGCCTCTTGGTGATCTGTTCTGGTTGTGTTTTCAGACATTCGACTGGCAATTAATGTCAAACATTCAGGAGATGTATAGAGTTTGAGGAGATGATGGAGTTGGAAAGATGACTGAAGGGAAGACTGTACAATGTTAATGAGATACGACATGTAAACTCCGAAAGTAGATAAAGAAATAAAGACAAAAAGTAGAGGTAGATCATCACTCTATGGTCTGAATCTGTGCACCAGCAAACCTTATTTGGTGCACAGTACAACTATCGATGTCAAAGAACTATGCTGCTCTATGCATCAATGAATCCAGGACAAAAGACCAGAAAATATTTTTTGAGCATGTTCAAGAAACAAATAATGATAGACGCACTTTTCCACAGCCCACCCACAAGTGGTTTGTTACTGTCAAAATGTATTTTTTATCCCAAAAGAGACATCTGAAACGTCAGCAGTATGACATAGACCATTTGTGTTTTGAAAATCGGACAGATTTTTTTCATGGAAATAGGTTAAAACAAAAATGAAAAGTGAGGATAACAGAGAATGAATAAAGTAATCGTGATGGTTGGAATTCCTGGGTCAGGTAAAAGTACTTGGATACGAGAGAATAAGCAGAAAGATTGGCTTGTCATTAGTCCAGATACAATTTTAGAGCATCGTTATCATTATGAGTGGACACCCGAAAGAGCCGCTGAGGCATGGGCTGAATCATTTCAAACCTTTGGTAAACACTTATTAGAAGGCGGTACCATAATTTGGGATGCAACTTTTGTGTCTACCATTATGAGGGCTTCAGTATTACACATTGCCAAGGGTGCTGGGTTTATTGTTGAGTCTATTTTTCTAAAAACAAACTTGGAGACTTGTTTGGTGAGAAACAAACAACGTGATCGCCAGCCGGTACCAGATGGAACCATCGAAAGAATGTTTGAATCCTTAGTTCCCCCAACCACAGAAGAAGGGTTTGATATTGTTCATACAATTGAAGAGTGAGAGTGAACTATAACTCTTGACTAGACAAAAGAAGTATTCGATGCGTTGCGATTAAGATCGTATCCGCCGGTGGAGACAGTAGGATCTGATCGTCAATAGAGAGCCCGAGTACCGCCCCAATTTGTTCTTTTGTGCAATGTTGCACCAGTTCTAGATAGGTTTTTCCAATGAGTTCATCGGGCAGTGTACTCTTTTCCATGTAGGTTTCTGGATCGATAAAGATACGCGCAAAAAAGTCCGCTACACCCGGACTGGAAGCCGATTGAGCCAGCAAAGCACCTTGGTAGGCAGTGGCAGTGATAAAGTCATTGGCACCAGCGTTTCGAGCATGCTCAATGTTTTCGGGGTTTTGTAATTCGATTGTGGTGTGTAGGTTGGGATTGCAAATGTTGATGGCTAAGGCAATCAGAATACTGTTGGCATCTGAATCTTGCGAAGAGTGTCCTTGGTGTCTTTCGGAGAGGATAATCGCTGAAAAAGCCTCTTTGATTTGCCCCATCTGTAAAACCTCTCGACTTGATGGTTTCCCTTTTAGCAAAAGTACTCGTGGCGAAGCAATTTCTTGGACTGGATTTTCTGCAATAATTAAAATGTTGCGGTCGGTTGTACACATCAAAGTTTCTAGGACATCGAAAATATCGTCGTTCCATCCACAGATGACGATATGATCCTCCAAAATACCAAGATCCATAGCCTTATCTCCCAGTTGTTGTGCTCGTTCAATCAATACTGTTGAGATAGCACCAGTTAGCAACGCATAAAAACTCAAGCCCACAAACATGATGGCCACCGCCACCAGTTTTCCACCCAAAGTGATTGGAAACATATCTCCATAACCAACTGTGGTAATGGTGACGATACACCACCACAAGCCATCGCCCACTGAGGTAAAGTTCTCATTCACCCCTTTTTCAAAGACCATGATTCCGATTGTACCAAACAACACTGACATGAACAGATAGGTGAGCATGGCGGTATTTTCTGTCTTAAACAATACGTGTGTTTTGGCTTTGACCAAGTCAGATTTGAGTACTCTTCCAGCTCGAACAGTTCTAAAAAGACGAACGACTCGAAGCAATCGTGCGGTCCTTGCTAAACGGAATACCCTGAAAATCGGTAGTACGGCCAAAATGTCGACCAGACTTCGCTTGGTGAAGAACCATTTACGCGGTGCCAAGACCCATTTGAAGGCGAGTTCAATGATGAAATAAATGGTGACGCCCAAATCAATCCAGTTTAAAATTGACAGTTCATTACTGTGTTTGCTCATCCAACTGACCGAATGATTGTGTTCGAGTGACATTTCCCAGAAAAGCAAACTAACCGAAACGACAACCACAAAGAGACTGACCCATTCGATGTATGGATGAAACCAAAATCGTAACAGTCGCAATTTCAAAGGCGTGTCGCGATAGGTTTTGAGAGCATTTTCTCCGTAATCTTGTTTGATACGGTGCAGACGATAGTTCTGGATCCAATTCATAGACACTATCATGTCGAAATCTGAAAAAAAATGCTAGCAATTTTCTGGTTGGTGGACAGATACAATGGGAATACTTGATGAAATTGAATGATTGTATATTTTGTATATTGAACTGTGTTGTGGAGGTAGTGTGAAAAAATCGTTTATGTGGGGTGTGGTCACCACATTATTGGCAACCAATGTCATGCAGTATTGGTTTGTTGCCAATGCCAATCAACGCGGCCCTATCGAGCCAATGGTTGAATCTGTTGTCGGAACGGTTGTTGAACGACAGTCGCCTGTGGTGAAAGCAGTTCAGCAAGTATCACCGACTGTGCTGGCGATTACCACAGAAGTAGCCACCCAAAGTCCTTTTGCTTGGATACCATCGGGTACATCTTCTTCTGAAGGTTCGGGGGTTGTGATTGATGAAAAGGGAATTGTTCTCACCAATGCCCATGTGGTGGAAGGAGCGATTGCCATTAAGGCCACCTTTAGCGACGAGAGCACTTTTGAAGCGGAGATTATTGGGTTGGAACCTGAACTAGATTTGGCGGTTCTGCGTCTGAAAAAATCGAATTCATCACCTGTGGTGGTCATCGGTACCAGTGAAGGTCTGTTGCTTGGCGAAACGGTGATTGCGCTTGGCAATCCTTTTGGTCTTGGCCATACGGTGACCACAGGAGTAATTTCGGCGATTGATCGTCCGTTGGAAACAGAACGGAGAATCTATCAAAACTTTATTCAAACCGATGCCAGTATCAATCCTGGGAACTCCGGTGGTCCATTGGTCAACATCAAAGGGGAACTGGTGGGCATCAATACTGCCATTCGTTCCAATGCCGAGGGTATCGGTTTTGCAATACCGGTTGATCGGGCGATGAAAGTGGCCCAAGATATTTTGAATTTTGGAAGGGTGCAACGTCCATGGTTGGGGGTGGATATTGATGATGTGGTCTTTCAAATGGATGGAAAAAGACGAGTAGTTCCACAAGTGTCGTGGGTATATCCAGACAACACCATCTTTCAGAAAAAGGATACCATTTTGTCAATTGATGGTAAAGATGTTCAAGGACGAGGGGATTTGAACGCCTATTTATCGACCCTTAACCCCGGCAAGGAAGTACGCGTAGAGGTTTGGCGCAACGGTCAAACCCGAGAAGTCAAATTGCGTACCGACGCCTTACCATCCTCTGTTGTGGATATGGCAATTGAGGACGTTTTGGGGATTGAATTGGCAATGCGTCAATCGTTATTGGTGGTTTCTCGGATTAACTCCGAGGGTGCGTTTGCTAGAAATGGTCTAAAATCCGGAGATCAGGTTCTCGCAGTGAACGGTCAACGGGTCAATAGCCTTGAGGATTTACGAACGATTATCAGCAATGCCAAAAGCGATCACAAGGGCAGTGCGATTTTC
>CAKZLX010000381.1 GCA_937127265.1 uncultured Pseudomonadota bacterium | reverse complement strand
GATTTTCTTCTGCTTGTACTTCTTCAGTCATAATAACCCCTTATTTGGCCACTTTTAAGTTAATAGTATGTGAATTTTTAGGTTCTGAATCTTTTTGCGCTTGTTGTTGGTCTGCTTCTGCTTGATCAATTTCATCTTGCTCTTCTTGTGTCAGTTCATTGTAATTTGAAGGTCTTGCAAATCCATTTGAAACTGTTTTGATCGGATTACCAAGGATCCAAATAGATGGCTCTACCAAACAAGATGTGTAAGCAACACCAATATTATTAGCGTCTAGACACTCACCATAAGAGGCTAAATTTGGATCATAATAATCCAATCCAACATTAAAAGAATAACGATTATAGTCAGCCACAATGAGCTTTCTATCGTTTCCGATCGATACACCCAAGAGTGCTCCAAAGGCATTCTGGCTCGCATCTTTACACGGCCTCAAGAGTTCAAACTTCTGACGGATAGCAAGTCTTAATGAGATACATACTGTTGGTGACACAATTTTGATGTAGGTTAAACCTTGGTTTTCGCATGAAGTGGGAAAAGGATTTTCGAAAGTGGGAAAACGATGGTGAGAAAAACTCATAGATTAGGGATTGATGTCAATATTTTAGCGTTGTACGTTGTCCCACAATCAATGTTCATGTTGAGATCACTACCCGAATAGTAGAAATTTTGTATGTTTCCTACAATTTGTAGTTCGAAATGATGAATGTTATATTCACATTGAGCTTTATTGGCTGAGTGTTTGTCCAGACGAGTAGATAAACTATTGAAGGTTTATTGTCGAGATTCAATAATCTGTACTAGACAGGGCATGACGACAACATTTAAAACCGTCGCACTTACCAGACCACCCAAGATGACAATGGCCATGGGGCTTTGAATTTCATTACCTGACTCACTGCCTTTGAGCACCAGTGGAACCAGTGCCAGTCCGGTTGTACAAGTGGTCATCAGAATGGGGTTCAGTCGGTCCAGTGCCCCTTGATGGAGTCTTGTTGTCAGGTCAATTCCTTCATTTTTTAAATCTTCATATCGAGATATGAGCAGAATTCCATTTCGAGTGGCAATGCCAAAAAGGCTAATAAAACCGATTAAGGACGCGATGCTTACGTTTCCACTACTAAAATACACACTGAATATCCCGCCGATTAAGGCCAGTGGTAAGTTCAACAAGACGATGCCAGCCAACCTCCAGCTGCCAAACTCCACATAGAGAAGTCCAAAGATTCCGAGGATGGCACCTATTGACGAGAGCATGATCAGTTCAGAAGCTCTACTTTCGGACTCAAATTGGCCACCATATTCAACCCGGTACCCTTCTGGGATGATGCCTTGATTGGCAATGGTCGATTGAATGTCGTTGACGACGCTTCGTAGATCTCTTTCGGCAACATTTGCGGCCACCACCAATTTTCGCGCCACATTTTCTCTCGAGACAGAGCTTGGTGTGGATAAGGATTTTATTTCAGCCACTTCCCCCAGCGGAATGAGTTCTCCATTGGGGAGTTTGATCGGTACGTCCCCCAAGATGAATGCAGACTCTCTATCGGCTTTGTCGAGTCGCACAACGATATCAAAGAAGCGTTGTCCTTCATAGAACGTGCCAACTTTTTCGCCTGCCAGTAACCCATCGACTTGATGCATTACATCTTCCATGCTCATATTAAACTCTCGAAGAGCCACACGATTTGGGATGATCCGTAGCTGTGGGATACGGATTTGCTGATCGACCATGACATCGACGACACCTGGGATCCCTTCAATTTGTCTTTGTATATTCTGCCCGATGCGCTGTAATTGATCCAAATCGGGCCCAAAGACTTTGATGGCGATATTGGCGTTGGTGCCCGAAAGCATATGGTCAATGCGGTGTGCAATGGGTTGTCCAAGACTGATGTTGACTCCAAGAATGGTGGAGAGTCGATGACGTATGTCTTCCAAGAATTCTTCTTTGCTTCTGTTGGTGAGTTCAAAGGGGACGTCCAATTCAGATGCATGAACACCTTGGGCATGTTCATCCGATTCTGCACGTCCAGTTCGTCGAGTTATGGTATTGATTTCCGGTACCTCGAGCAAGGTCTCCTCAATCAGACCACCGATGATGTTGCTTTGCTCAAGTGATGTTCCTGGTTTACCGACTGCACTGACAATCAGTGAACCTTCATTAAACTCGGGGAGGAAGCTTCGTCCCAGCTGTGGAATGAGGAGTGATGTGCCGATGAAAAGTAATATCGTACTGCTCAATACTACTTTAGGCATTCGTAAAGCAGATGATAGTATAGGGGTATAGAATCGATGCAATCCTTTTTCCATAGGGGTAGACTCAGTTTCTGCATCGGTGAGCAAAAATGAACAGAGAACTGGGGTGACAGTCATCGCCACTACCAACGAGGTGAGTACCGATACAATGAAGGCGATACCCAACGGTAGTAATAGACGTCCTTCCATCCCTTGTAAAAAGAAAAGCGGTACGAAGGATAAAATAACAATTAGCGTGGCTACGATAATCGAAGAACGGATTTCATAAGAGGCTTCTTGGATGACTTGTAAAATTGGACGCTGACTGGAAGGAGCACGGTTCCAATTTTGGCGCAATCTTTTGTAGACATTCTCCACATCAATGATGGCATCATCTACCAGTACGCCTACAGCAATAGCCAAACCACCCAGACTCATAGTGTTGATTTCATACTGTAAATAGTCAAGTACCAAAATTGAGGTAATCAACGAAATTGGAATGGCCATCAAGGAGATGATTGTGGTTTTCCAGTCTCGCAAGAATAGGAACAAGACAAAAAGTACACAGGCGGCCCCCTCTAAAAGCGTAGCTTGCAGGTTGGAAATGGCGGTTTCAATGAATGTCGATTGTCGAAAGATGTCTTTGTGAATGAGCATCCCCTCTGGTAATGAAGCTTGAATATCATCTAGTGAGTCATCGATTTTGTCAGTGAGATTGAGGGTGTTGGCTGTGGGTTGTTTTGAGATGGTAATCACCACAGCAGGAGCGTTGTTCATCGAAGCATCACCAATTTTATCAGCAGCCCCGATTGTGACTGTAGCTACGTCAGACAGTACCAGTTGGTCGTCTCTGTGCAAGATAGGGGTTTGTGCTAAGGCCTCGATGTTGTGTAGTCGACCATCGCCTTTAATCAAGTATTCCTTGCCGTATTCATAGAGTACACCACCCGAAACAGAAGAGGAACTTTGAGAAACCGTTTCCATCAAGTCGGAGATTCCAATCCCATAGTGCAGCATTTTCGAGTACTGTCCCAAAACCTGTACCTGCTGATACTCTCCGCCTAAGACGATCACATTGGCAACACCTGCTATCGATTGCAGTCTTGGTCGTACCCTCCAGTCCACAGTGGTTCTGAGTTCCATTGGGTCGTGTATTTCTGAAGTAATAGAGACCAGCATGATTTCGCCCATGATCGAGGAAATCGGTGCCATCATTGGAGTTCCTGTTCCAGTTGGTAGTCTTTCAGATACCATGGGTAGACGCTCTGATACCAGCTGTCTGGCGCGATAGACGTCCACACCCCAATCAAACTCTACCCAAATGATGGAAAGTCCTGCCGCCGAACTGGAGCGGATTCTTCTCACGTTGGACGTCCCGTTGAGGGCTGTTTCCAATTGGTGTGTAATCAAACGCTCGACCTCTTCAGCCTCTAGTCCATGGGCTTCGGTTAGCAATGTCACCGTAGGCGCAGTGACATCAGGGAATACGTCGACGTTGATCTCTTGAATTCGCAGCATTCCCATCATGATGAGCAGGATGGTAAACAACAAAACCATGATACGATGTCGTAGGGAAAATGAAACGATAGCATTCAGCATTGCTTTCTCCAGCCTTTAGTGTGCATGACCATGAGCCGGTAGTTCACCAGATTCAGAAACCATTTTGACAAGGGAATTTCCAGTCGACACTACCCAATCGCCTGCGTCCAATCCAGATTTGATGGCAACCAAGTCTCCATTGCGATCTCCAATCGTGATTGGTTGGATGACGAATTCTTCTCCCCCCACTTGTTGTATGACAGAATATTGTCCATACTCTTCGAGCAAGGATGAGGCTGGAATGACCAATTGGGGCGTGGGATCACCAAATACCAGTCGGACAGGTGTCTTTTCTTCAGCAAATACATGATCTTGTGGTGTGGTAAAGACTTGTACCGGAATGGTATGGTGCTCTCCGAGTGATAACCCTACGTTGGTGGTTGCCCCTTCA
>CAKZLX010000380.1 GCA_937127265.1 uncultured Pseudomonadota bacterium | reverse complement strand
CATGCTCCTAAATGGATATTCATACACAAAGATGCACGCCCTGAAAGTTCGACCTGTCTGTTGCCATTGCGTATTTTAGAACCCTTTTCCGCAACGACCGCCAATGAACCCGTCATACAAATCAAATGTAATCAAGACTCTCTCCGGCTACAAAAGAAAACGCACCACACCATTACTATCCAAAAAAGAAGACGACGGGGCAATAAACTCCCCTCTAGCAAAATGGGATCTGGTGTACACACAGTGAAGTATTCCCAACCCATCACATTGTATGTACCAAGTACAAATCGACTGATCACAGTCGAGGTTATTGGAGGGTCTGATGCAACTGATTGATATTCCAAGTCCCAATCTATTTCGAGATATTCAAGTCCAAATCAACCATCAATATAGATCTTTCAAAAGTGGGTTTTGTAAATTGAAACCCAATACGGACGATACATTTACGATTATACAGAACGATGCCGAAGCAAAAGTGACTTTTTTATCGCAAAATATTGTGGCAGAGATTACCTACTTTCTACATGGCAATTCAACATACCTCGTTGAGATCACTCATATTACCAAGGACTCGTTATTTATTCACCTCGCATTCTTTCAAAGAGGTAAGCCTCTGATTCTAGGGGAAGTTGACATTGGATACGATGAAGTCTTCGTCAAGCAACTGAAGAATACCCCTGTCTCCAAAGAAAGTCTCGAAAGACAATTTCCACACTCCTTTGAAATCATAGATCCATTATCTAAGGAAAAGTGGTTGTTGATCTTTGCTGGAAACAATGATGAGCTTGATATTAATGATGAAAATGCGTTTTCAATCTGTGGTCACAGCCATACCGTTTCGGTCGAGCGACGAGAGCACCAGTCTAAGACCATCTGGTTCGCAACAAAATATGCTTCAAATCACACCAGACGTTCCAACCTGTTGTTGGCAAAAGGAACCGTCAAGTTTACACAAGCAGACCAAGCCACACTAGCTACGCAGCAAATTCAAACTTGGAAAAAGGAAAACGAGCAAGAAGCTGACTTTTATATGGACACCTGGGATCAATACGGAGATCTAGAGTGGGAGGCCTTCTATAAAAAGGTCTATACCATCGGTGCTGTCACCATCCTCGAAGCAAAAAAAGAACAGGGGTCACTACAGGTACGTGTAAGCAAAGCAGATGGTGAAAAATTCTCTAAGGGTGACCCCTTAGAACCTTACGATGACAATTTTCCAGTCAACATTACAGATACAGAACAAATTCCGTGGGAAGAATTTTATAAACACTTAAAAGACTATAAAAAGAATACATCTCCAACTTTTGAAGTCAAAGATATTACAGACGATAACGACACGAGTATCGTAACTCTTTCCAATGAGAATAATGCCACATTGTCTGTTGATCAACAGTTACAGTACTCGATAGCTGGAACGATTACACAGATTAAACGAAGACACCAAGCGCGTACAAAAATCCAACAAGGACAAGCAGGAATCCCCAATTTGCATCTAATCTTAAACCCTGGTGGGGAGGACTATTATACACCTGCGTTTCGTAAACAAAAGCGTCATCAGCCCTTAACACCTAGCGTGAAGGATAAAATATACGGTAAAAAATACGACCCGATGCCACGACAAGTCGAGGCCATTGACATCGCTTTAAACACACCCGACATTGCCATTATTCAAGGTCCTCCAGGTACAGGCAAAACAACCGTTATCGCAGCGATTGTCGAACGCCTAAACCAATTGGAAAAGAAAACGAATATTGCTGGAACCGTATTGGTTTCGGCTTATCAACAAGATGCCGTCGACAATTTAGTAGCTCGTTTAACAGTCAACTCACTTCCCTCTTGGAAATTGGGTGGCAGAAAGAAAGAGGATGAACTACGACAATATGAAAAATTGCTCCATTGGGGTAGAGATGTTGTAGACAAAGTTGTGCAACAAAATCCCATCATCGAAAATACCTTAGCCGAAACGAATCTAATGAAACTATGGGACACGTATTGCCGATTTCCCTGTGCCACATTTGCCATTCAGTTTTTAGAACAAGTTTTAGATGATAAACATTTGTTTGCCATCTCACGAGAACAAAGTGAGAGAATACAAAAGAAAATTGATGCCATCGCAGCGGATGAGGAAAAGAAAAAGGCTTCCTTCAATAGCATCCGACGTCATATTTATGCGATTCGAACCACCTCTCAAGGAATCAAAGATGATGGTCGAAAGAGGGTGCTGGATCTCATTCAGTACGTTGAAGACAACCCAATGTTTGCGGATGATTTTCAACAATGGAAAGAACCACTTATCGCCTTTGTAAAGAGTACATCCACGACGAAGAAAGACCGTGCAGATTTGCAAAATCTCAAACAAACACTCCTACTTCACTTTCGACCAAAAACACAGTTCTCAGAAGAGTTGCTAGACAAAGAACTCCAAAAGTTAACAAATGACATCTTTGCAGGACTCAAGCAGAACTCGACCAATTCGATTCAACACATCTTGGTCAATTATCTCGAAGATGTGGAAACAAATATGTACGAAGTCATTCGGATTCTCCTAGAGTACAACTATGTTTACGCAACTTCAGTTCAACAGTCTGTCAAAGACTCTGTCATCAAGACCAAACAAGCGTATCAATATACAACTGAAGGACACAACTACTACGATACGGTAATCATCGATGAAGCGGCTCGTACAGCCCCTAGAGACTTGCTCATACCGATGACCTTGGCCAGAAAACGCATTATTTTGGTGGGTGACCATCGACAACTACCACACATCGTAGAACAAGCACTCCTGGAGCAAATTGAAAAACAAGAAGAGGAACGCCCCTTAGAAAAGAAGGATGTTTTATCAAAAAGTTTATTTGAACATTTATTTGAACGATGTGCTGCATTAGAACGAATGGATGGTATCCCAAGAAGAATTACACTGGATGCTCAATTTAGAACCCATCCAACCCTGGGCAACTTTGTCAGCAGCCAATTCTACCCTGCTGAAGAGCAATTCGCTTCTCCACTACCAGTTACACATTTTGAGCACGGCATTCTCAACCTACACAACAAATGTGCCGTTTGGATAAACACCCCATATTCCCAAAGACACCGAGAACGTCGAAGTGGTACAAGTTGGACTCGACACATTGAAATCACAGCCATCGCCGAACAACTCGCCAAATGGCTCAAAGATGAGAACTATCAATCTCTCAGTTTTGGGGTTATCTCATTTTACAAAGCACAAACGACCGCTATCAAAAGAGAGTTGTTAGAGTCGAAATACCAATTGAGTCAAGATGGACAAAGTTTGGATAAAAAATATCGTATTTTAGAAAACGGTCATGAACGATTGCGTATAGGTACTGTCGATGCCTTTCAAGGGATGGAATTTGATATTGTGTTTCTGTCAACCGTGCGAAGTTTTAACGTAGATCAGATCACTATATCTACACCTCCACGTCGAGTTTTTGGACACATCAACGCACCGGAACGTCTATGTGTCAGTATGAGTAGACAAAAGAAATTGCTGATAGCAGTCGGAGATGGAACGTTGATGCAGTCTGATTTTGCGCTGGAACATTGTAGTCATTTAGCAAAGTTCTACCAACTCTGTATGAATGAACCCGAAGGTTTGGTACACAATTTTCAGCAGGGCTTACTCTAAGGTAGAATTATGAAGAAGGTAATCAAACTCCATCGTACACCGGAAAGAAAGAACGTATATCACAATGGCCTTGGCATACTCTGGCCATGCGACATGTACGCAATCAATGTTAAAGCGCCCTCAACCGATCGGTTCAATTTATTTGAACGCACGGTCATCTCACTGTGTAAGGTAAAACCGCATACAAAGAAGCAATTGTCTCAGTTACTAGGGATTGATATCGAGTTGATCAATTTCATCACAGCCAGACTTTGTGAAGAGGACGTCTTGAATCAAGAAGAAGACATCTTGCACTTTCATCAAATCAAAAATGAACAAACCATTACGAGAGATTCACATGTAATTTACGTGTTCAAGGATTGCATGCAAGATTCTGTAGTTCCATACACTTATCAACCAGAACGCTCTGTAGAATATCGCAAAGTAAAGATTACAGGCCACAATAGTCTGGCCAAAGTCTATTTTACATCCAATAAAAAAGGAAACTCTATTAAGAGTATACCTCTTCAACCTGTCCATTCCAGAACGGTACCACCAACCTTAAAGGACGTCCTTGAAGTTATACAAAAGCACAAGCAAATCCACGAGCACTTCCCTTCATCACTGGAAAACTATGACTTCAAACAAGAAGGTGGACTAACGATCAATCCGAAACCTGAACGGGTGCATTTATTTTGCGATGTTTATATAGACCCCGTAACAGAAGATCACACCGTAACAGATGGCTTCGGTTATAAAACGTCTCCTTCTTTCAGTTCCTTCATTCAAAGAATG
>CAKZLX010000379.1 GCA_937127265.1 uncultured Pseudomonadota bacterium | reverse complement strand
TGTTCGAGAATCTTGGAAATTGAACGGCCGAACTTACCTTGTCCAATGATATGGATGGTCAGTGGAAATAGATTTGTCACGTTGGTACCGATTGTTGTCTGTGAAGTTGATTTTTGGTTTATAATGCGATAAATTGTCAGTCTGTATCGGAGGAAAGGATGTCCAAGAGAACCCAACGCGTATCGATGGAAATACAACGAGTGCTCAGCGAAGTCTTGTTGAGAGGTTTGCCCGATGATCGCGTCACATCGATCAGTATCACAACTGTATCCTGTTCACCAGATTTGCGTCACGCCAAGGTATACTTTGTTCCGATGGGTGGTTTGGGAAATGTTGACACTATCATGGAAGGGCTCGAAGCTATTGGTTGGTTCATCAATCGTGAAGTCGCGAAAAAAATCAAAATGAAATACAGTCCCAAGATTCGTTTTTATCCCGACGAACACTTTTTTGAAAATGTCGATTTTGTAGATGAACTTGACAATTTGACCTTTGTCGATTTTGATGAAGACTCCTCTGCGGAATAGGTTGAAAACGACCGATGTTCTTTTTGTGTGTCGACAAGCCAGCCGGCTATACCAGTCATGATATCGTGTCTTTGTTTCGGGTTTTGACGGGAATTAAAAGAATCGGACATACAGGAACACTCGACCCTTTCGCTACAGGTGTGTTGTTGTTGGCATTTCAAGACGCCACCAAACTGATTGGACATATCCCTCATGTTCCAAAACGTTATCAGTGTATGTTGGATTTGGGCGTACAAACGGAAACTGCCGACTGCACGGGTGATGTGGTTCGTCAAGTGTCTGTTTCAGATACGGTACGAGACACCTTGGAGACAGTGCTAGCTCAATTTCAAGGCGATATCGTACAGAAACCTCCGATCTATTCGGCGATTAAAGTTAACGGAAAGCGTTTGTACGAGTATGCCAGAAAGGGTGAGAGTGTCGATATACCAGAACGAACAGTGAGCATTTATGACATCCAAACAATATCTGAAGTTGATGGTCATCAACCCTCAGCCCAACAGGTTGCTTTGGATGTGCGCTGCTCGAAAGGAACCTACATTCGCTCGCTAGGATGTGATATCGCTCAAACTTTGGGTACGGTTGGTCATTTGTCGGTTCTTCGTCGTTTATCCAGTGACGGTGTCGATATAGCCAAGGCGATCACCTTACCACAATTGGCGACGCTGGTCACGATTGAAGAATTTACCGATTGGCGAATTGCCTTGAGTAAAGAAGGACGTAGTGTATATACTCGTCGATCTCGAGAGGCCGTTTTGAAACAATTGTCATTATTTGCCATCTCACCGACCGAAGTGTTTGCCAGTGTCCCAACGGTGCATCCCACTGATTTCGAATCATTACGATTGGCGCAAGGTGCTTGCCTTAACAGTCTCAAGCAACGACTGTCCGCACCACTGAACAAAGTATTGTGGAATGAGCAAATATTGGCTTTGCTCCGTAAAGACGGCTCTATCCTGCGCGTGAACCCTTCCATCGCCGATAAGCGAATCGCAGCCCAATCATAAGCAATAGCAGCCCGCTTAAATACCCAGCATATTCAATGAAAGACTCCGTGTTTTCTTTGATCCGCTTAGCATCATCAGCAAAGTAGTATCCCAGCCCCAAATAGAGGTTGACGGTGACCAAGGCTGAGAGACCGTCAATTAGATAAAATCGTCCCATACTGACGGCTGATGCACCGGCAAAGAAAAAAGTTGGAAAGCGCATGCCGGGAATTTGTCTGGCAATCACGATCGCCCAATCACCATACTTTCGATAGAATTGCTCGATGTCTTGGATTTGCTGCTCTCCGATGAGACGACTGACAAACCCTGTGGATTCCAGTCCCATTTTTCTGCCAAAGTACCAAGCGATTAAATCACCAAGCGTCACCCCTAAAAATCCATAGACCCAAGTGGTGAGCAGTGTGGCATGTCCATTTCCCAGTAGTACACCCATGGCCAATAAAGAGACTTCTTCTGGTATTGGTAAGCCCAGTGGTGCAAGTACCAAAGCCATGAAACCTGTCACGACACCGTATTGAATAAAGAGAGTCTGAAAGAGTGTTTGCATAGACTTGACGTGTTGAAGGATGTGTTCATATATGGCACCATGATGATTTTGACAACCAACAGTGAAAAAGAAACCCAAGCCATTGCCCACTGGATGGCGCAAAACCTTGCACCCCAAGCGATTGCCTTGGTTGGGACCCTTGGAATGGGTAAGACCTGTTTTGCCAAAGGTTTTTTGGAGGCGTTGGGTATTGACCCCGATAGTGTATCATCCCCAACGTTTGCGATTGTGCATGAATATGACACCGAACCCACAGTGTTGCATTTGGATTTGTATCGGTTAGAGCCCGATGATCTACCCAACTTGGCTTTGGATGAAAGAATCGATGAACAAGTGGAGGATGATGGTGGCTTTGTTTTGGTTGAATGGGCCAATAAACACCCGGAACTATTACCCACAAATACTTTGTGGCTATCCTTTTCCTTGACCGAGCAAGGTAGACAAATTACAGTCGATGGTCCGCACTCGGTGCTTGCTCAAATACAAACGTGGAGTCATCAACAGTGAAAGTGCACAATCATGCGGCATGGGGTTTCTTGTTGACTCTTTTAGCACTCTCTTTACCGTTAGAAGTACGACCGGTCCCTCATGTCGTCTTTAACGAAGCAGAGATGGCAGGTGATAACACGGTACTCTGTGAGGGATGTAATCCATTGATTTTTGGTCAACCCATCAATATTAACCAAGCCTCGGTGGAGCATTTGATAGCGTTGCCTTTTATTGGGGCGAAGCGCGCGCAAGATATTGTGGCGATGCGAGAGAGCCAAGGCCCATTCCAAAGTATTCTGGATCTGGATGCAGTACGTGGTATCGGTCCGAAAACAATCGATCGTATTTGGCCTTACGTAGTCATTGAATAATCGTTGGCGATTCGAATCCAGCCGTGGGATTGTTCTTTGACGACGCCATCTTCTTGCAGATACAATAAGCCACAGGTCACTTGGATAGCCGCCATGGGTATATACTTGCTGGGAAGTTCGGTATAGATGGATTTGGCGATGGAAAAGGCTGTTTTGGGTTGGTCTGTTAAGCAGTCCCAAATCTGCAATACCCGTTGCTTTCGATGGGTGATGTATTCTTGTAAGGTTTGTTCGGGCTGATTGAGACTTTGCCCGTGGGCAGGCAAGAGGCGACTGGGGTTCAGTGTGCGTATTTTTTCTAAACTATCGATGTACTCTCGGATGGAGCCTTCATTGGGATGAATTAAAATCGTGCCTTCACCAGCCACCATATCACCAGCGATAAAACTATTGTCTTGGGAAGACAATAAGCAGAGATGTCCAGGGGCGTGTCCAGGAGTATGGATGGCTGTCCAAGTATCGTTACGCATTGAAAAGGTAGTGCCGTCATCAATCTGTTTATCAACTGTAAAATCGATCAGTGAGGCAGTCTCGGCATGGGCAAAGATGGGTACCTGCAATTGTTCTCGTAAAAAAGTCGCCGCGCCAATATGATCTCTGTGGTGGTGAGTCAAAAAGATAGCCTGAGGTTGAAATGGAGCAAGTGTTTTCAACAGTGTATTCTTGGTCTCAGTTGTGTGGGCCGCAGGATCAACAACCAGTCCATCTTTGGCATCGGTGACCCAAGCATTGGTTGTCGTGGCAGGTGGAATGGTGGGGCTGGGAACAATGATACGCAACAAGTCTGGTCGTAGATATTCGATTGGCATTGGGGTATTCATAACAACACTCGCCAAATGAAAATTAATAGTGCTAGTCCGTTGATGATCATTAGGATTGTGGCACGTTTTTGTGCGGTAAACATGTCTTCGGCAAAGGATGCTTCAAATAAAACATGCGGTGCCAAGAAAGGTTCAGAAAGTGATGGTTCAGAAACAGATCGTTCGGCAAGGTTTAGATCCTTATTCGGAGTGACAGACTCTTTGGCTATCGGCGGGGACGTTGTCGTCGGTGGTTGTTCTGGTTGTGTTTCATCTATGCGTTCGGTGATATCAGAATCTTCTTCAGCATCGTCAATCTCAATGACCACGGGTTTCGGTTGTACAGGGGGTGCCACTGGAGGAATAAACAATGGTTCTGGCAATGATTCGGTGGCCAGTGAGGTTGCTGAAACAGTGTTGACTTGGGGCACGTTGAACTGGGTGACCTCGATTAAATCATCCAGTTCAGGTTCGATATTTTCGGTGACTTCTAAAACGTGATTGTGTAGTTCTGGACCTCTACGGGGTAGTACAGGAGAGGGGAGTGCTGGTGGGATAATGGTATCTGTACTTTGAGATGGTTGACGGTCACGCCTATCCAACCAGTCTTTTAAAGCCTCTCCCAGTTCGAGCCTTTGGGTGTTGGGGAAACGTTCTCGTAATGCGGCAATCTCTCTAGCCA
>CAKZLX010000378.1 GCA_937127265.1 uncultured Pseudomonadota bacterium | reverse complement strand
ATGTTGCCACTGCACAATTGTTTCTGGATAAAGACCCCTTGTTGTTTTCACAATTGTCAGAACGATTACGCAATCAAACGGTGTTAGCGCAGTCAGCCGTCGATGAAAACCTGTTTATGTTTGAGCATGTGGGTTCACAGTTGAAAAGTGACATTGACTTTGTAGAAGGTGTATTGGAGATCAACGGTACCTATTTGCGCTTTGTCTCCGATGACTTGAAGGCTGATCGTGAAGTGGCGACCATTGCCATGCGTCAAACCTACAAGGCTTTTGGTTATGTTGCCGACTCTTTAAAAGAGGACGTAGACTGGGTGGCAACCATTTTGGACGACTATTCTATGGAAGTGACGAACTATGCCATCCGATTAGAAGAAGAAGGGTGGGGGATTCAAAAGATTCCCGAGGTCTTTCGATATAGTAAAGAATTGTGCGAGATTGGTTTGGCCAATCGAGGACAGAGTTTGCAACATGCACCCAATGTGATTCGGCAAGATGCTCAATTAGTGGAGATTGCGGTGTCTCAAAATGGATTGGCTTTGGAATTTGCTGATGACAAACTGCAGTCGGATACACGAATTGTCGAAGCCGCCTTGTCCCAAAATGGTCGAGCTACCAAGTTCGTTTCTCCGTTGTTGTTGGCGGATGAACGTTATCGAAAACGAATAGTACGCAAGTATCCTTCCGCACAGGGGATACTACGGGAGATGGGTTATGAATAAAACAATTTTGATCACTGCCCTTTTGTTCACACAGATTGGGTGTTCCAATCGAGAAGTGTTGTTGGAATCTGGGGTGTATGAGGCTGATACCAGTGCGGGCGCTTTGGGGCTGTTGTCTTCTGTTTCCACTGAGGTCTTGGACGGCTTTCAACTACGGGTCGATATCGAAACCATGACTGCGACCCCTTTTGCCAATCAAAGTGACGCCTTAGCCTTGGAACTCACTGAACTAGATACCGAAGAGTGGCAAATCGGCTGTCCAACCCCATTGGTGACCGTTTACAACCAAACGTTCTCGTTTTCCACGGACTTCAGTATTGGAGAGGTTGATTTGGAAGGTGCGCTATTGTTTGCTGCTGGTTGTCTGACCAAAAAAGGAAGCACCGTAGAAGAAGCATGGCTGTCTACCGAATCTTACCAAGAAACAATGGGCGCAGTAGGTGGGATGACTGGCATGTTGAAATTGGTCAAAATTGAAGATTGATCTATTGAATGAACAATGACAAAAGGGGTGCAATCTGTTAGGAGCACTCGAAGGTTTGCACTTGGAGGAACGATGCAATCACGTACACACACCTGTGGCGAATTACGCGCCGAACACGCTGGACAAACGGTCACCTTGCACGGTTGGGTCAGTGGACTACGAGACAAGAAGACCATTTTTGTGGTGTTGAGAGATCGATACGGGACGGTTCAAGTCACCATTGATCACAACGCAGATCAAGCCCTGTTGGATGCTGCACGTCAGTTGGCTTTGGAATACACCGTCGAAGTGCAAGGAACCGTTGCATTACGTGAAGATTTTGCTCGCAATGCCAAAATGGAGACGGGAGACATTGAAATCATTCCCACTTCAATCGAAGTGCTGTCCACCACCAAACCCTTGCCCTTTAAAATTGACTCTCCGACCGAAAGACCAACCGAAGAAGTACGTTTGAAGTATCGATACTTGGATTTACGTCAATCGCAGTTGCAAAAGACCATGCGTATCCGTCATAAGACAGCATTGGTGGTTCGCAATTATTTGGATGAGAAGGGTTTTTATGAGATTGAGACCCCAATTTTGAATCGTTCGACCCCTGAGGGTGCACGCGATTATTTGGTTCCATCGCGGGTCCATCCCGGAGAATGGTATGCCTTGCCACAATCTCCACAAATTTTCAAACAGATTCTGATGATTGGCGGGATGGATCGATACTTTCAATTGTGTCGTTGTTTCCGAGATGAAGACTTACGCGCCGATCGACAGCCTGAATTTACCCAGATTGATATCGAAATGTCTTTTGTCACGCAGGATATGATCATTGAATTGTCCAATGGTATGATTCGCAAGGTGTGGAAGGATGTGATTGGGGTTGATGTGGGTGATATTCCAAGCATCACCTATGCAGAAGCCATCGAGCGATTTGGCGTTGACAATCCAGACTTGCGTTTCGGCATGGAACTGTTTACCGCCGATTGGACTGGAACTGAGTTTGGTGTCATTGGAAATGCCTTGTCAGCAGGTGGCGTAGCCCGTGGCTTCGTGGTCAAAGGTGGTGCCGAAGTATCCAACAGTCTCTTTAAAACCCACAAGAAAAAGGGAGATGGTGCTTGGTTGGCATTTGTTAAAAAATATCGTTTGGGTGGCTTGCTCTATGGAAAATTGGAGAATGGAGAATGGAGTGGTCCATTGTCTAAAGTAGAGCCTGAATACTTGAATACCCTTGAAGGTGTTGAAGATGGTGACTTGGTGTTGGTTGGTGCCGGTCCAGTCGCTCACGTGAATACGGCCATGGGTCGCTTACGTGCCTTTGTGGCCAGAGAACGCAATCTGATCCCTGAAAATGCCTTTGCCTTTGTTTGGGTTACTGATTTTCCTGCCTTTGAACATGATGAAGACAACGATCGTTGGGTTTCGGTACACCATCCATTTACCAAGCCAATTGATGCACACATTCCTTGGTTGGGTACAGACAAGATGGGCGACATCCTCAGTGACGCGTACGACATTGTTTGCAATGGCTATGAAATTGGTGGTGGTTCCATTCGGATTCACAATGCTGAAGTCCAGTCCAAAGTATTTGAAGCCCTAGGGCTCTCCGAAGCAGAAGCCAAAAACAAGTTTGGTTTCTTGATTGATGCTTTACAATATGGCGCACCTCCACACGGTGGACTGGCGATGGGATTTGATCGTTGGACGATGTTGCTTTCGGGCACTGAAAATATTCGAGATGTCATCGCTTTCCCGAAAACGACCAAAGCCCAAGACTTGATGGCCGAAGCGCCCAATACGGTAGCCGAAGAACAGTTGGCAGAACTTTTCGTAGCCAATACGGTACCTGCTGATGCCGAGTAAGGTCTCTGATTAAAGCCCTTATCAAACATCCCATTCTCTCCTTGTGTTCCCAAGTGTTCTTGTATCCAAATGGAGGGAATGGGTTTGTTGTCGCACATTTAAGACTATGGTCAACAAATACAAGGTGAAATTAGGTCTATGGGATTGGAGAGCGATATAGTAGTGATGTTTTCTCTTAATTATTCTTCGTTGTGACTTCGATGCTTCTGTTGTTTTGTTGGTTGTTTATTGCCTGTTTTCACCTGTTGCGTCCATCACATCGGTCTAGTCAACGATTGCAATACTGGATGGGACTGGTGGTGTCCTTGGGACTTGGTCTGTCAACGCTGTGGATATCAATTTGGTATAGTAATCTCTCTTTCTTTGAAAGTGATTTTTCAGAGTATTGTGTTGCCGTTATGGAGATGGAAAAGGATTGGTTACATGGGGATATCCCACCCAAGAGAACCCGTTTGGCAGCTTGGTTGCCCTCGATATTGAGCAATGGGTTTGGGGTGATTGATGGTTTTGCTTTGTCTTCCAGTCTTTGTACGGTGTTGATTTTCATGTTGGTCTATATCTGGGGGGCTGCCTTAGGAGGTGTCGGGGCTGGGGTGTTATCTGTTGGCGCATTGTGGATGATGTCCCCGATGATTTTGTTGAGTCGTTTCTTCACGTTTTATCCGCCGATTGTCTTGGCTACGGTTTTTGGAGCAATGGGGGTGTCCTTGTTTGGGCGATTTCGGACACCGTGGACGGCTTTGGTTTGTGGGGTGGGGATCGGCTCCTGTTTGTTGATTGACGTGCGTGGTGTTGTCTGGGCAGTACCCTTTTGGATTGGTGCTTTGTGTTTGCTCTCAGGCAATTTGAAAGCCCGAAACGTTCTTTCGGCATTGTTGTTGCATTTGCCGATCTGGTTGTCGTGGTTTGGTGGTTGGTGGTCCTTTTCTGCCAATGCCTCCTCGTTGGAAAAGCAGATGGATGTGCGTCCGTTGTATGTTGGTTTCGACGAAGGAAATCCTTTATTGCAACCACCGTGGGACATTGACTCTCATTTCGTTTGGGGATGGTTTCAACCACAAGAGATTGGGCAAACCATTCAGTTTATTTGGAGGCAACGCAATTTACCTGTTCCTGCAGATTTTGTGGCTTGGCAATCTTCCACAGATGGACCTGTCTTGGAGATTCGTTTTTGGACAGTGGTGATGTTGTGTTCTTTGGTAGCGGCGTGTTGCAGTATGTGGCGTCGGTCGTTTGGCAAGAATGGGGTTGAGCGAATCTTGTTGTTGCTTTGTAGTGTCAGTCCATTTTTACTCTTGTTTCATTCCTTGCAAAGTTTGGTGGAGCAGCACATTCGTTTTTACATGCACGTGATGCCGGGGATTGCAATTTTGATGGGGGTGGGATTAGCCCAACAGATCTCGTGGCAAAGATTGTCTTGGTTACCATTGGGTAAAGCATGGTTTGCGGTGTTGTGGATGGTTTGTGCGGTTGTACTTGTTCTGGGATTGCATACTGTTTCTTTTTCACCATTCCACCCTAAGGCTTCTTGGCGTCACACTTGGCGATTAAATGCCCATGACTGGGGGCGAATTAAACGTTCACAGACCAATGAGATATCGCTCAAACCCTATGATCAAACCTGTGCTGAGCGATTGGAAGGGGAGAGTATGGTTCCAACAATCTATCCCTATTGAGTACGGATATCTTCGAGAAGATAAGCCCGAATTCCTGTTCGCGAATCTTGAAATTTGGGTTCTATACCGATGTATTTCTCCAGTGTATCGGCACTGAAACGTTTCGCTTGCGGGTCATAGACGATTACTGTAAAACCATCCTGTATTAATTGGGTGATGTCAGATTGGCTAAAAATGGTCTGGGTTTCACCAGATTGATCGAGTTCTTCCAGTCCTTTTAATAAACCATTGGCTTGGCAATAGGCTTTGTGTGCTAGTGGTTGCACACGATTGAGACCAGGCCCACCCAATAAAGGTTGTTGGTGAAAAAGTTGTTGGATGTAGGTGTTTTCCGAACGAGAAAAAGGTGCATCAATCATTGCTCCAGGAAATCGCTGGGCAATTTCAAAGCGAACCTCATCTTTGACAAAGGAAGAAACACGTAGGTTTTTCGCTGTGGGAGGTGTCAGTTGCCAGCAAGCCAAGATGCCAACCAATGTTAGTAAGCCCAGTTTCCACTTGGTTGTCGACAAGGATTGATAAAGGGCTGTCAGACCCTGCATCCCTACAATGAGTGATAAGAGCGTGGGCGCAACCACCATTCGTTCAGGATATTCACAACGCAGTAATAGTGGAAAAACCCATTGCAACAGACCTTGACCAGTGGGAACTAGCCAATCTCCAACCTGAATTGCACCAGATAAGGGAATCCCCAAAGCCAAGAGCCAACCCACCATCCAAGGCCAACGTCTTCGCCATCCGATAGGAATTAACATTCCGACACAGCCAAACAACAGGATCGGAAGTGTGGACGGATGCGTTTTTACCATGTTGAGCCACGCTTCTGTTGTCGAGAGGTGTTCAATGCTATAAATAGGTAAGTCAAACCAGCCCCATGTTCGGATGGGTTGACGGGTGAGTTGTTCAAAACTGTTTTCGCCAGACCACAGTTGGAGCAACATCTGGGATACGAGCAGACCACTGAGTCCAACTGCGACAACACCCCCTGTTATATTTTGTATGACAAAGGATCGTTTGTGTGGTTGTTGCCAGAGTGTACAAAGCATCACTACTCCGGCGATAAATCCAACACTGACCCCACCAAACCAATATACAAAACAAGCCGCCACCAAAGTCAGACCAATACCCACCCCAAAACGATAGTTGGGAATGGTTGTATTTGGCTGTTTGAGCAGTAAGCCCAAAAAAAGACTGGAAAAT
>CAKZLX010000377.1 GCA_937127265.1 uncultured Pseudomonadota bacterium | reverse complement strand
CTCTTGGACTCTACAGTTTGCTGGCTCGCGAAAACACCATTTTTTCTACGATGGTGGTGACGCTGTTCAGGTGCCTCTCTCTGATGTACAAGAAACCCTAGATCAAATTCAATCTTTTCTCCGACAACGTAATCCAGACTTTGCCCTCCTCCAAGAGATTGACAGACATTCAGATCGCACTGGAAATATAGATCAATTAGAGCCACTCAAAGCCTACACCGAAGGACTCAACTGGATCAGCACCCCATACCACAAAGTGCCTTATATCCCTCACCCACAACACCAACCAATGGGACGGGTGAATCTCAACCTCGGCATCCTGTCAAAATACGAATTCGCTTCTGCACGACGACATCAGTTGGCCTTACTCGATGAACCCCGCTGGAGACAGTTCTTCAATCTCAAGCGTGCCTTGTTGGAAACCAAGATTCCGATTGGTGTGGGGGCAAACAGACCGCACCTCTATTTGGGCAATACCCACTTGTCCGCTTTCTCCAAAGGTGATGGTACCTTGGCCAAACAAATCGCCCAATTGGAAGCCTGGATTGAGAGTATTCCAACCGACCAGCCGTGGATTCTCGCCGGAGACTTCAACCTATTACCACCAAACGACTCTCCTTCCCGACTTGGAGAGGATGCAATTCTGTACGCCGATGCCCAAAATCCG
Source organism: uncultured Pseudomonadota bacterium (assembly GCA_937127265.1). Lineage (GTDB taxonomy): Bacteria > Myxococcota_A > UBA796 > UBA796 > UBA796 > CAJWHX01. The sequence goes on along the minus strand of CAKZLX010000377.1, from coordinate 2,222 downwards.
ATTGAACGCCTATCCAACAAATACAAGATGGCTTTCCTCAACCCTCTGGAACCAGCAGCCCGAACCTACTTACCGTTTGGTGCCACCGAACCCGACCGAAAGATTGACTATATTTTGTATGGTGGACCGATTGAAATCGAAGAGGCTTCAGTATTGAGAGAAGCCAGTGCCATTAGTGACCACTTGCCATTGGAAATCAAGTTTCGGCTGATACCATCGCGGTGAGAATATCGGCAAACTGTGGCTGTTGAATGATTTGCTGTGCCATCTCCACCAAATACGTTTCCACTTCTTCACGCCAATCTTCGCCCAAATCAGACTCCACCAAGAAATCATGGACCGACTGATCTCCAACAGCCTCGAGGAGTTGGGCTAACACCACCTGCAGTTGTTCTTGAAAGGATGGTAGTTCCAAAATCGCTTGGGTGGTTTGAATGATGGTTTCCACCACAAATTTTGGCTCGAAGACGGTGACTTGGTCCAAAAGGCGTTGGTTATCCGTGGAAAGCAACACGTCCAATACATGTAAACGGTACTGCGCTTGTTCGGCTTGGTTTTCGGGTTTACCAATTTCTTGGGCAGATCGACGAATGATACTGGCAATCGACTGGTCCAAAAACTGCAATACCTTTTGTTGGGCTTGTTGCTCAATCAATTGGGTAATTTGTCCAAGCGGACTGTTTTGAACAACCTTTTCACCAAAAGCCTTTAAACGTCCAAAGCCACCCATACCTTTCGGTCGCATGCTAGAAGTTGCCGAAGTGGCTGCTTGTGTCCATGTTTTAATGGTTTCCGTAAAGTCCAACAACACACTGGAGAGTACATCGTGAAACAGACTTTCCATCGCCGGATGATCCATCAGTTGGTGAACCAATTCAGTATCAATAGGCACTTCTTGTTGCAAAGCCCGTCGAAGTGGTTCTTGAATACTACTGGGAAGGTAATCGCCAGGCGTCCCTTGAGGCACCAATGACTGGACTTGTTCAATTTGTTGTACCAACCAAGCTTGTGTTTGGGAGGATTGCACCATGGTGTGCAAAAACAGGGTCACTTGGTTTTGCACCAACGTAAGGGGAACAATGTTTTTGAGTGGTTGTTGCAACAGAAAATCCACCGTCAAACGAACCAAATCTCTAGTCACAGTACCATTTAAGGAACGCAATAGAAAAGGAACCAAGATGGCGGGATCAAACTGTGGTGTATCAGTCGACATCGTATAAAACCTCGGGCAACAGGGTAGAGGGTGTCCCCACACAGGTCAACCATAGTTGATGTACCGCCCGTGTTGCAGCAACGTGTAACAGACGACGGTGGTGTGGAGAGTCGGGATAAGAGAAGACATTGGCTTCAATGATCACAACATAATCAAATTCTAACCCTTTTACTTGGTCAACATCAACCACATCAATCCCCGGTGCAAAGGCAAAATTCTGATCGTCGACCAACCGAAGAATGTCCAAGTCGCATTTGGAGAGTCCCTCATAATACATTTCCGACATCTCCAATGATGGGGTCACCAAAGCGACATTGGCACGAGGTTCGGCATCTTGTAATCTGCGCAACTCTTCTGCCAAAAATGCCACACAGGCACCGTGGTCGCTGAACTGGAAAAACTCAACCGGAGGTCCTTCTTTGACCGTAAGGGGTGGCGGTTCATTTTGTTGCTCATCGTGATCCAACAACCGCATGGCAAAGTCAACAACTTGCTTGGTAGAACGATAGGCCACTTGTAATGTGGAGAGAGCGGTGGATTGCACACCAATTTGACGTAAAAAATCCGACCATGAAGAAAACCCAGCAGATTGTGAGATGTGTTGTCGGGTATCCCCTGCCAAAGTGACACTTTGTTTTTCATCGCAGATTCCCAGCAAAATCAAAATCTCCAATGGCGAAAAGTCTTGGACTTCATCGATGACCAAGTGCGACAGAGATATGGCACGATTGCCCTCTGTCAAGCGACCGACCCGCAACTGATAGGCGTAGAGTAACAAAGAAATATCTTCTGGATCCAAAAATGCCGGCTCATCCTCTTCTTGTTGAGAACCTTCCATGTGAATAGACATCAAATCGGTTTGGTGTGCCAACCACGATTGGGCTTTTTGTTTGAGAGAATCGGTAACCTCTGAAAAATCTGCTCGAATCGCTCCAAAGTCGGTCAAAATATGCGCCCAGTCTTGATACACTTGATCAATGTCATTCGGCAAATGTGGGGTTTGTTTTAT
>CAKZLX010000376.1 GCA_937127265.1 uncultured Pseudomonadota bacterium | reverse complement strand
TTGATAAAGATCAAACTGGCAAAATGTATCGAAAGGTCTCTCATGGTGCGATTTGCGATATTTTTGTGTTGGATTGTCGTGGAGAGAGACGAAGTGATTCAGGGCAATACATCTCTGTCGAGCAGATGGAATGGCTCAAAAGAGAACTGTCCAATTCCAATGCCCGATTTAAATTTATCATGAATTCCGTGCCGATTATCGATTTTAAGGATTTGATTGGCGAGGTTGAGGCGCTCGATCGTTGGCAAGGGTTTCCAGAACAACGAACCGAGATACTCTCCCATATTGAAGACAATGGCATCAGTGGTGTTTTGTGGTTGAGTGGTGATTTTCACTTTGGGTTAATCGCTCGGGTGTCTCCACTGGGACAGGTTGGTGATTCGATGATGGAGGTCTTGAATGGACCGACCGGTTCTTTTTTAAATCCGATGGGTGAACTGTTGGTCACCACCGATCAGTATCAATACACTGTTGCCGAGTGGAATTACACCCGATATGAATGCAACCCGCAAACGGGAGAGATTACCGTACAGTTTGTTTCGGACGATGGTACGGTCTTATTAGAACAGGTACTTGTCGTATGATCTTCTTCTGGTTGGCTTGTTGGATGGATGATTCCACTTACCTTGAAGAGCGCGAACGTTTCTTTGATCGCGATGGTGATGGTTTTACACCCAATGATGGTGATTGTGACGATGCCAATCCGATGTTGCACCCTGATGCCGACGAGGTCTGTGATGATTTGGACAACAACTGTGATGGTCTATTGGATATTGATCCGATTACGGGATCCATATGGTATACAGCGAACGCCAACGGGTGTTTTGATCAGCGTGTGATCGCGTGTTTTCCACCTGACGAGCCGTATCAAGTGACAGCCGAAGATTGTCCTTAAGACAGTGAGTTAGGCTATGACATTTTGTCAAAAGGCTTTTGATGGTGGATGGCCAGCGCTTCAGGGTTCTTATTCATTTCTGCTCGATCGACTGTAATGTATTCAATCAAGGCATCACCAATTAAGTCTCCGATTCGATTGACTTGATCAAAACGTGGTTCTAGGGGATTGCCATTTGCGTCAAAGGTCCACAGCAAATCTTTGCGCACTTCAATTCCCAAAGACATACAGCGCATTGGATCAAAACGATAGGCTTGGATCAGTTCAGGATGTTCATCTAAGTGACAACGGATGTGGTGATAGGCATCAAGAGCACGGCTGTATAAAGAGGCTTTGTTGGTATGTGCACGGCGATACAAGTGAACGATCGAGCGTAATGCGGCTGACTCAGCAGAACGAAAGTTGGTGTCTTTGAGCATTTTCCAAACCGATTTGTAGGCTGGGTCGGTACTGGTGTCTGGGAAATCTAGGGTAAAGCGTTTGTGAAGCCACTCAAAGAAGCGCCAGACTTGGTGTCGAACTTCCATGGCTCCTTCTGGCAGCAAGTAAGGATAGTTGTTACCAACCGCAATATGTTCTTTTTCTAAGTTCAACGACAAACGAGAGACCAATACCCGATCGACAGTGTAGTCTGCCAATACATCGGGATAGATGGGATCAAAGATGTCTGCCGGCATTCTGGCTTCCATTTGGTAACTTAACATTCGGGTTACCAATTGAACATGGGGGCGCTCAGTACCACTTTCGTTGTATTGATCGTAGGTATGAATTGCCACTTTGAGTATCTTTCCTTGTAACAGTTCATCGAAACTATCAGAAATACTGTCGTAGTGTTCTTCAAGGACAGCCCTTTTTTGTTGAAAGTTTAACCAATCGTTGTAGGGTTGGTTGATGGCATGACGTCCCAAATGGGTTGCGTCGTCTTTACTAGAACCAGGGAAACGTCCAAAATCCATTAATACACGAGCCGTTTGTACTGTCAGGTATCCAGGGACACCAATCCGAGATGCCACTCGTTCCGCAACAAAGTTGGCTCCCCAATCTCTCTCAAGAACATAATATTTATGTAAGATATCAGGGTCAACAGGTTTTCCTTGGGCATCTACCATAAACTTAGCGGGAATGTAGGCTCCATCATGAATGACGTCGATGCTAATACGGTCGGCGAACCATTCGGGCATTCCAGCATTGTGGTTTTCGACTTCTACAAATCGAACTGGGGGTGCATCTTTCACGACGACTTCTTTTTCTTGATTGAGAATCATGCTGTATCCTTTTGTTAGCGTCCAATTTATTACAGTGTCCACAGCATTTGGTCAACCTTCAATCCCTTTTCTTCCGTTTTTCGAGTGTGCTTGTCTATTCAAGTGAAAAATACTGCACTGCACAAATTCAATGGTGGCACAGAATCGGTGTCTTGGTTATTGACTATCTGTATGGTAGTAAAATTGGGACTGTTGGGTTTGCCTGATTGAAAAATATGTCTGATATTTATCGTCTGTGAACAATCTAATACTACCAACTTTGCTATGGTGAAAGGCAATCCGCCTCACTCCCACATCTACTTCTGTTATATTCTTTACACAACCAAGGGGTTACCATGAAACTCTTTCAGTCCACCATTGGGCTCAAAATATTAATGGCATTGTCAGGTCTCGTCGGCGTTGGCTTTGTAATCGGGCACATGCTTGGAAACTTGCAGATATTTTTGGGTGCCGACACTTTAAACGCATACGCGGCGGCACTTCATGCCAATGCAGCGTTGTTGTGGGGCGCTCGCGTTGTTCTTTTGACTAGTGTTGTTGTGCACATCGTAACCGCTGTGAAATTGACTGCTAAGGTTGGAAAAGCTCGCCCTGTTCAGTATGACAAAAAAGGATGGTTGGGTGCATCGTACGCTACTCGAACCATGCGTTACGGCGGGTTCATTCTGTTGGCGTTCATCATCTATCATTTGTTGCATTTGACTTCTGGTGCTGCGGTGCTTCCCGAAG
>CAKZLX010000375.1 GCA_937127265.1 uncultured Pseudomonadota bacterium | reverse complement strand
TGCAACCGTTTCTGTGGATACAGTTTCATCGGCAGCTTCAGAAACTTTTGGAGCATCCAAACGAACTGCATTGTCCAACAACCAGTTCAATGTTTTTTCTTCTTGAACGCGCTCTGTCAACATTTCAGTGGCTTGTTCCATGCTGATGTATTGTTTGATAGCTTCAACAGTTTGACCTTGTGCTTCGGCCAACTCTTCCAGTTTAGCATCAATGTCTGCCTCGGTAACTTCTAACTCTTCCAAATCATTGACAGAGCCCAACAAACAAGCAGCTTTGGCAGCAAATACGGCGCGGGTTTGCAAGTCTTGACGTTGAGCATCAGAGAAACGTACGTCATCTGGATTTTTACCCATGTACATTTGTTGCATACGCAATTCATTGGTCAAAGCTTTGAATTGTTCTTCCACCATGCCTTGGGGAACGTCAAACTCATTATGAGCAACCAAGTGTTGTAAGATTTGTACTCGGGCTTGATTTTTAAAGTTTTCGTCCTTGGCTTTGCTGATGTCGGCGGTCAGTTTGGCTCTCATGTCCTCGACAGATTCGTACTCCAACTCCTCTGCCAGTTCATCAGTGAGCGCGGGAGCAGACATGCGTTGGATTTGTTTCAGCTCAATGCTGGCTTCAAATGTTCCACCACGCAAGTGCTCGAAGTTTGACTCTTCACTAATGGTCACGGTAGCATCTTTCGATTCACCAGATTTCATACCGATTACGTGTTCTTCAAGACCTGTGTAGAACTTGTTTCCACCAACGTGAAACATTGTTCCTGGCTCATTAGCCACTTCATTACCGTCACCGTCTTTGAGAACCAGTGCCAACAACGCATAGTCACCTTCCGTTACAGTTGCATCGGCATCTTCGACTTCAGTAATGCTCTTTTTAGATGACAACATTGATTCGATACGGGCGTCAACCTCTTCACTAGTCGCTTCAGAGGCAGGATATACAACTTCGATACCTTTGTAATCTGTCACAGCAACGTGAGGACGAACATCAACACCAACTACGAATTGGAAAACAGAACCTTTTTGGAGTTCAGGCAACTGACCTTCGATACTGGGTTGAGACACCACTTCCAAAGATTGATGATCGACTTGTTTCCACCCTTCTTCAACCAATTTCTGGGCTACATCCATACGAATGCTACGACCAAACTTCTTTCGTAAGATACTGGTGGGCACTTTACCTTTGCGAAAACCAGGCAAACGGGCATTTTGTTGTAAATCACTGTATGCTTCTTTCAAAGAGGCATCAACGTGCCCAGCTTCTACAGTAAATGAAATGTGACGACGAAAAGAGTTTACTTCTTCAACTTTGTACTCAATCATGATTCTTCCTGTTACGGATTTGGGTGAAAAAAATCTCCATCAAGATGGAGTAAAATGAAATAATGCGAAAGGGGGGAGTCGAACCCCCACGGGATACCCCACTAGAGCCTAAATCTAGCGCGTCTGCCAATTCCGCCACTCTCGCGTGTTTCTCGATGGATTGTTTACCAACGACAGCCAACAGGATGTACGAGCCCATCGACCAAATCTATGTTGATTCCCAAATCTCAGAAAAAGAAATGGGGTGGATGAGGGGTTTCGAACCCCCGACCTCCGGAACCACAACCCGGCGCTCTAACCAACTGAGCTACACCCACCAGAAATCAACTTATATTTATCCACAAACATAGAATTGTGCAAGCCCTGAAATGCATTTATTTGATTGAAAAGGAAAATCACCTGTCAAAATAGATTGCAATTCTGGATCCTCTATTAATTGAAAGAGTACTTCAGAATTGGAAGGATCCGACTTCCCTCCCAACAGCCGATGTAGCAACCATGTTTCCAATGGGTCTTCATCTACTGGTACAGCATCTATCGGGATTTGTAATGGGTTGTTGGTCGATAGCCACTCCGTTGCCACCCACTCCAATGGAGACGTACTCCCGTTCGATGTCCAATTTGGAGCACTCAACATCCCAATAGATTCCATTAATGCCAAAGGACGATTCCAAATCGACTTTTGCTGTACCGAAGCATATATTTGGGCTTCAAGAGTATCCTTCATCCACGGATACTCCTGTTGTAAGGGTGTAGGAACCCCTTCCAACCAAACTTGTTGACTTTTAATGGTAAAAGGCAGACCTTCTAGGTGAACACCGTAACGATCGCTACGTGCTTTATCGATCATGGTAATCATCACGGGTTCTTTGTCATCTAAAGCATCTTCCGACAGAGACTGTGATGTGTTGTCGAATATCAGGTCACCTTGCCAAACCAAAGATTCGACATGCTCCACCCCAGTACTTTGTACACCCATACCCCAAGGAGTATACACACCAACAGTTCCTCCGATGAGTAATGGTGCTTCTTGCCAGCCACTCCAACCCCAAACAATACTGGTGGGTAAACCAGTGTCATCTTGTACAGCAACCAATTGCCCTTTTGGCGAATAGGAGAGATGAAGACAAGACGTCAAGGTACACACTTGTTGCATAAAGTGAAAGGGATCATAGTCGACAATTTGTATCCCGCTCTCTTGTTCGACCGTATGAATTCCGATTCGGTCTTGGACCACATTTTCAGGACTAGTCGGTGAAACTTGCCAAGTTGCATGCCATTGCTCTCGTGGCGTTGTGCCCACAAACCGTTCTTGACCTTCTGTATTGGTATACCACTGGGAAAGCCCCTTCCCTCCCCAGCGAAAGGTTTGCATTGCACCACTTGGAAATCGCACCCGTTCAATCCCATTTCCACTGTTGCTATCTAATCCCAGTTGTAAATCATACGGTGCTTTCACCACCAAAGGAAAACCTGTAGCATCTCGGTTCCAGCGCCAAGTTAAATCATACAAGCCGACTTTCTCGACCATTCCACGCGGGTCATGTTGCAACCACTGTTCATTTAGTTGAGTTGTCCAGCCCCAGTGATTATACGTTTGGGCTGTCCGTTGCTTTCCTTGCGTCCATTCAACAGGCTGCCCCAACCCATCATATCCAATATTGATCGTGTCCAACAGTTCCCCAGTATGGAGTGCCGAAAGGGTGATTAATCGCCCAGTGCCATCTCGTTGCCACAACCACTCCACCTCAGCCAATTGGTGGGACACGATCGCATCCCAACCACCTCTGTTCAAGCGCAGCGCATTCCATTGCACAATATTGCCAAAGACATCTCTTTCAATCGTCCATCGTCGACCTTGGATTGACACCTCGATGACTTGCCCCAATAGGTCACGGGTGAACAGTACATTTCCTTGGGGCGTCATCACCTCCGACACCCGCTGATATCCATCACGACGAATCGTCCACTTTTCACCAGTTGGAACAACCACGCTGGTCCACGCACCATGGTACGTTGTAAATTGAAAGTTGCGATCGTGACTTCGATCAATTTCCAGCAAAGTCCCCATCGGATCACGAGAAAATCCCCAAACCTCTTGATTGGGTAAAATCAAATTGCGGATACGACCTTCACGATCTCGTTCGACGACCCATTCTCGTCCGTCACGCAATGTGAGTCGTTTGATATTACCGAAGGTATCTCTGTTGAATAGATACTGTTCACCAACCGCATCTTCCATGCGTAAGATTTTTCCATGGACGTCACGTTCAATAAATACCAACCGACCATTCAAATCTTTGATTTCAACTAGCAAACCATCGGAGTCATACACAAAATCAATAAACCCATTGTGGCGTTGCAAACGCAAAGACTGCTCATTGCTATACAAGATCCCAATCGAACGTTCTGATGCATCTTCAATCTTGGTCAAATGTCCTTTGGCATCATAGACCGATTCCCAAACACCACTTCCGACCAATTCAACATGTTGAACCAGATGATCGTGTAATTGCACTTTCCAAGTACGCAAACCCGATTGCTCTATTTGGAAGCCTGAATCCGTCTGTGTAATGCGTGTTTCCAAGCCTCGTGGGTCAATCCAACCAGTCAGTTGCTTCTCATCATATTGAGCAGTGGCTGTATTTCCCCACGCATCGGTGGTGGTAATGTCAGTACCTGAAATTGACCAACTGAGCGTTTCTCCCTTTTGGTTGATCATTCGGTGGCTGTCTTTTCCCCAAGCAAAAGAAAGTTTCTGTTGCTCATCGCTCATGGAAAGAACACGCCCTTTGCGATCATAGACAATGTTCAACTGTCGTCCATCTTCCCATTTTATCCCTGTCAAGTCTCGCCCATCATAAGTATAGGAAACCTCCATATCCCAATGATCGCGAACACTTTCCACCAAGGCTTCTCGCATCAAATAATCAACGCGATGAGAAAGTCCCCAGGTTCGTTCGGTGTAAACACGAGTACCAAAAGGATCATCACGTTGCTCTACAAACAACCTTCCCGTTTTGGGATCGACCACCACCACATCACAACGTTGATTCACTTGACAATCTTGTGGAGTCATCCAACCCAAATAATCAAGACCATTGGCGGTCAATATAAAAGGAGGAAGAATATCAACAGCGTCTTGAACACTCCCCGCATCAACAACACAGGTTGCCGTAAAAAAGAGTAGTCCACCAATCATGTCATTAAATTAACGCACCTTTTCAATCGAAAGGTCTTGATTGATACGGTACTTACCAAAACGTCCATTGGTTGGATCTTCCAGTAACCATCGTTTAAATTCTTGTTCGGCCTCTTGTTGCGAATAGCCACCGTGTATATCCACTCCAACACTGCAGGTGAGAGCAAACAAGGCAACTGTATCTTCCGTGACCGCCTGACAAAACTGATCAAACTCTTCAAAAAATGGAGAGGTTACGTCACCTGTCACAGCATCGCAATATGCATTCCATACCAGTGCACGCGCTTCTTTTTTTCGTAAACCCAGTTCGGTTTGGATAAAAGGAATGTGGTATTCCACTGCCGAAAAGGTGGCTTGCCAATCAAAAAACAATTCCGTTTTTCGAAACGTCGCATCCCAGTACTTGACACATTTGGGCGCTTGGTGATTTGTTTTGTAGGCCGCGTATTGCATAAGTGTTCCTTCGCAGTAAATGTACATCCTGACACAGACTAAACTATCAAGACAACGGTATTATAGACACCCTTTGTCAAAATGCCAACCCATACGGTGCGCACATCTGACTGTGAGTATAGCATCGGTCGAAATTTGATGCAGTATTAATTGAAATCAACAACGATTTACTCTTATTTAACCTGTTCCCCACCAAAAATCGGAGGACAAAGAAGCATGAAACCCTAATTCGGACGCTTTTTGACCAAAGTCCAAAACAGACTCGGTTTGGATTCGACGACCTTGGGCATATGGATCTCCTTGACCAAAAGCCGCCATCACCACAGGTTCTACCAGACAAGCCAGGACGGTACGGTAACCATAACCAGAAACCATGTGGTATACACGCCCCCACAATCCACGGTTCCAAGTATTGGGCATCGTCATTCGCTCGGCAAAGAATGTACGTATATCTTTGCGAGGTGAAACCGCTGGAGAGAAAGTATGGGGTAAGGCTACATCCAAAACGGTGGCCCCTGAGGAGAGTAACGATTCAGAGAAGGCTGGTCCCGTTGGTCCGCATCCGATAATCCACTTTGCCGTGCGGGCAATCGTTTCTGCATCTTGAACAACCATCGGCGTTTCATTCTTGATGATACCTTTGGTGGACTTGCGAGAATCAACAGACAACGGCACCTTATGTTGATGCAACAATTTGATGAGGGCTTTCCCCACAGGTGATCCCGAACCGATGACACCAATCGTTTCTCGATGAGGGTTGGCTTGAATGGCATTGGCAAAAATGGTCCACACTGTTGCCGCCCCACCAGTGGTCACAGGAATCTGCAATCGCTCTTGTAGTGCTTGACCTCGTCTACCAACCACTGCGCAAAGCGATCCCAACCCCACAACATCAACCGGAGGTCCTGTTCGCTCGGCTACTTTTACTGCCCTATGCATCAACAACACCGCACGTTCTTGCTCAGACAGCAGGTCCTCAGGTGTCAATGGAATTGCGACCACATCTCCAGTCACTTCTGGATGAACTGGTGATGCAGGCAGACCAAATCGACAGATGTGACTGACATCTTGGGGGTCAGAGCCGTTTCGACGCCCTCCACTCAGTCCAATCTTACCGCCACGAACACCAATAATTTGTCGATGCCCTTCACTCAAGGCGTGGACAATAAATAGAAATCTAGGCAGATTCTTTCTCCGCAAGCAATTTGATGACCAAATTATAAAAGGTACCAACGCGAAAGAGATTGGGAATGTCCGTTGGTTTAAGCCCTGCAACAAACTCTGCTGGTGGAACTTCGGGCATGGCGGCTTTTAAGGCAATCAAGGCATCTTCAGTCAAGGTGCCATCTGGATTGAGACCATCTCCTTCTGTTCCTTCACGCGCCGCTTTTTCAATGCCACCACGTGGGATTTTGATTTGAAAATTCTTTTCCAACTGAAAGGCAATGTCCAAGAAGTCAATGCTTTCAGCTTCTAGTTCCGCGATAACCTTTGAAGAAAACGCCACTTCATCCTCATCCAATTCCAAGGCATCTTGAAAGACTTCGTGAACCGTCGTCCAAATTTTAAGGTCTAAATTATCATTTTCGTGTGCGGCCAATTGCATGAAATACCTCGTCATAAATGTGTAGTGTATATTCTTTTAACCAATTCTTACGCCTGTTGTTTGCCAAATTCCTGTAAAGCCATACCCATTGGGATCGTAGCCGCGCCTAGCATACCATAAGGCTTCGCCAGTTCAAGATACTGATTGCGATCGAGGATGAGCGTCTCTCCGTTGGTTGCTCGCTCAAGCACACAAAAAGCGGCTCCGGCAGACCCTTCAATTCCCAAAACATCGGTAGCGGAAGTCAAGTCATCGGATCCACCCACCACCACAATATCGATACGATTGTCCACCAAGGCATGCGCACCTTCTAAAATGGCGTTCCAACCACCATCAACACCCATCGCGTAACTCATATTGTGTCCTTGTGCGTCATGGTAAGCAGAGGAGAACCCTAGAACATTGTTACTCAACCCTCTCACCAACCACAAGGGGTGGATTTGGGAGATTCCTTTGGCACCAAAATCTTGAATCGAAAACATACCAGATTGAAAAGCGGTATCAATCGCATCTGACAGATCGTCATGACGACCCACTTGGGGACTGGCACCCACGTACATTCCACGACGTAAAGGAGGTATCTCATTCCAATTGGGCGTATTGGAGACAGCCGAAGCGATGGACGCCACCCCTAACCGGACGGCTTGAGTCATCAATTTTAAACTTTTGCGATCGGGCACCAGTTTGCGAGCTTTAAAGTTGGGAACTTGGCCTGTTCTCGGTTGTGCTTCTAAAACAGAGGCATCCTGTCCACTTGGACAAAACAAAGACACAGAACGAATACAAATCGGTAACTCTACGATATTTGGTAATGGCATGGTCTCTTCCTGTACATTTTCTAAAGCGTTTTATCTTCAAACTGTGATTCGATTTTGGTGAACCTTATTCAACAACCGCACTCTTCGCCAAAACCAACGAGGCATTTTGCCCACCAAAACCAAAGGAGTTGGACATCACGACTTGTGGTGCTTTCTGTACTGGTTCTCCTAGATTATGCGATGGACAATTTGGGTCACGGTTCATTAACCCTGTCGTTCCAGCCATCCACCCTTCTTCAAGCATACCAACACAAGCCACAGCCTCTACTGCACCTGCAGCAGCGATACAATGACCAATCGCACCTTTTATTGAGGACACAGCGACATCAGGACCACACACCCGACTGATGGCTTGAGACTCGGCCACATCTCCTAGGGGAGTTCCAGTTCCGTGTGCGTTCACATAATCAACCACCGTTGGTGATAGATTGGCATCCCGTAAAGCACGACGCATCGCTCGCTCTGCACCTTCTCCTTGAGGGTGTGGCGCAGTTGGATTCCAAGCATCCATACTCGACCCCGCACCTAAAACTTCTGCAAGAATAGTGGCATTCCGACCCACAGCATGCTCATAGGATTCCAACAACAGCATCCCAGCACCTTCTCCAAGCATAAAACCGTTGCGTTCGACATCAAAAGGCTTACAAGTATTTTCACTGAGCGCACCCAATACCAAAAAGGACAACAAGCCCATCGGATGATCCATCGAATCATGCCCACCAACCAACGCTACATCCGCCTCACCACGTCGAACCGACCAAAATCCTGCAGCAATTGCCTGTGACGCTGCCGCACAAGCAGAAAAATTACTGCCAGAACGAACCGCACCCAGCGAGGCTGCCAATCGTTCGCCAAAATAGTGTGGCATATGTCGTTTGGGAGCCGCCAAATGAGTCCGAATGTCCTTTGCCATCGCCTGACGATCAAAACGGTTGTCGACAATGTGACCAAACAAATCTTCATTCATCTCATACGGCGTAATCGATGACAACCCTGTTCCCACGAATACGACAACCTTGGCATCACTCTGTTGAGGCTTCCAACCGGACTGTGCGATCGTTCGTTGTGCACAATGCCACCCCAATAGACTCTTGCGATCATCGAGAAACTCTGGCATATCGGGTAGCGTTTCCTGATAGCGAGCCACCAAAGAAATTGGTAAACTGTATCCACTTGGAGAACCCAAACACTGGTGTTGAGCCAAACCGTGCATCAAAGATTGACGACCTTCCCCAGCGGCACACAATGTCTCTGCTGCGGTGACCACAACACGTTGGCGATTCGCCTTTGCCTCTTGGCTGTCTAGCGGTTTCACTCTGCACCAGATAAAGCACAGGTATCTGTATGGTTATCAAAACAAACATACAATCCCTTTTGTGTAGATTCCACAGTTGTCCGATAGACTTGACGATCAGGGGTACGCACCTCAACAAAACAACTTTGTCCAACCACATCATCAAACGTGACAACCTCAGTGCCGCGTTTCTTCTGGTTGTCGCATTTCACTTTAATGCGTTTACTCTCAATTGACGTTTGAAAACGAGTACCTGTCCAGTCCTCAGCAACAGCGTTCGCAACTGGCTTTTCAATGCTTTCTACCGCAGTTTGGGTCGGTATCGTAGGTTCAGACGAACCTTCACCAAAGATATAGACTACAGCTAACACTCCGGTCAATAACACCACTGCACCACCAAAGAATAAGCCGACCATCATTTTGGTACTGAGGCCACCTTTGCTATCTGGTGCACTATGAATTGGTGCCATCGCCTGAGGACGTATCTCGATTGAGGTTACCGTTTGTGTAGCGCCATCCATATCAACCATTTCCATCGACTGTTTTTGGCTGTTGGAGCTCTTGGGAATTGTCACGGTGTGTGGTTGCGGTATCGTATGATTTGGCGTTTGCGTGATGTCTTTAACAATCGGTGCGGGCGATGGCGGTGTCGGAGGCAATTCCACTTGTGGCGGCAATGGTATTGCCGAAGCACCTTTGGTCAATTCAGGTTCAGAGACGGCCGTGCTTTCAAAGGAGAGGTCTGCTTGATGTTCGGTCATTTCCACCACCGCTTCTGGATGTAAATCCAACGAAGCCTCAACAAAATCAGCCACCGCACCACGACGCATAATTGATGTATCAACATCAGCGTCATCGATCGGAATAGGGCGTTCAAAGATCTCAGTATCTTCAGACAAGACCGAGCCTTGTAATGTACCATCGACCCCACCTCGGTTCAAACGCGCTTGAAAATAGGGAATCGCTTTTTGTGACCACTGAACAACATCAACACCACTGATGGATTCTGCCATGCGACGGGCACGGCTGGCAAATTCATACGCCATCGGACGTTTTTCAGCATCATAGGACATTCCACAGAGCAACAGATCTGCCAGTTCCTCTTTGACTTCCAACCCCAAGGGCATCGGCCGCAACAATGCTTGGCAATACTTGTCCAATCGGGCTTGGTGTTGCTCCTCCGACGCGGGGGCTTTTCCCAATGATTTTCCGGCCAACATTTCAAAGAGCGTGACGGCGAGAGAATAGACGTCTGAAGCCGGTCCTTGTGGTTCAAAAAACAAGCGCTCAGGTGCCATGTACTCGGCTGAATCAAACTGCATTTCTCGTGTGGAAGATTCACGACCACCGAGATCGGATGGTGTCATCCCAAAATCTAACAAGGCTATCTTCCCTTGTGGGGTCACCATGATGTTGCTCGGTTTCAGGTTTCCATGTAATATGCGTAAGGGTGCCTTCCCTGCGGATGGTGCTTGATTGTAAATCACATCTAGACTTTCAGCAATGTTGGCGATCAGTGTAAGGGTGACTTTCAAGGGAATACGTTGTTTTTGCTGACGCATCCCCTGTACCAGACTGCGAATATCAACACCTTCAATCCATTCCATTACAATCGAAACCCGACCACGAATGGCGGTCATTTCATAAATCTTGGGAATGGTTGGATGGTGCAGGGACTGTAACAGAGACAATTCTTGACGCAACCAGATCACAGCATCTTGATTGTCTTTCCAATTGTCACGCATAATTTTGATCGCAACATTACGAAGAACTTGTCCTTTGTGGTATTCATGACACCGATAGACATCCGCAACCGATGTCTTCGAGAGAGCATGGACAAATTCATATTGACGTTTGGTGTTCATAATCGGTTCTCAACTTCATTCGTATGGTTGCAATGTACCATGAAAGCGAAGCCCTTGCCATTGAACAGTCTGGTCTAATAATAAAGAACGCAAGAGTTCAAGTTGTTCTTCTACGACACCACAATACCCCATCTGCAGTCGCAATCGATGCTGCTCTGAAACACTTGGGTGCTCCTCGATAAACTCAACCCGAGCCAATGCTGGACCGGTGGCCTGTTTCTCATGTTCTAATAACCAAGCGATCGCCGCCTCAGCGGGTGCATCTTCAATACCCAGACGTTTTAAATCACGGGCTTGTCCCAAATCGACCAAAGAATCGGCCGCACCAACCAAGACTCTGTCAGCCCTCCCTTCTTCAATAGCCCACATTCCTTCAATGAAAGATTGTACCCCCTCACCTGACCAAGCGGCATTTTCACCACACAGTCCAAAGTGAATCGACAAATGACCCAAAATTAAATTGGGAAGCGTTTTGAGGGGTAACAGTGGTGGGTACAACGAACGCCCCTTCTTCGCCAATGCCTCTTCGGAAAACAATCCATCCACTGCACTGGCAATCAAAGCGTCTTCTGCCTCTCCTTCATCTGGTGGCTCTCGACCCACCGAAAAGAACAGTCCTGTTTCGACTGGGTCCAACTGTGTTCCCACAACGTCCCAAATCTGACCCACGGCATCCATAGCCCAACGAGCGGCTGGCGTCATCAGTTT
This sequence comes from uncultured Pseudomonadota bacterium, assembly GCA_937127265.1. GTDB lineage: Bacteria > Myxococcota_A > UBA796 > UBA796 > UBA796 > CAJWHX01. The sequence goes on along the minus strand of CAKZLX010000375.1, from coordinate 16,452 downwards.
CGCGGCCTTTCGACGTTGTAAATACTGACGAAAACTTTTGGTGTCCGATATGATCCCTGCTTTTGACTCTTCCATCCACTGCAACGGTTCATGCTCTGTGAGAACAATACGCTCATCGGCAATCCCCTGTTGAAAAGCAGACAAACCACGTCCAAATGGTGTTATGACACCCACTTGGGTAATTACGACCGCCATTTGGATACCACCACGGTGCCATTTGATCCACCAAAGCCGAAGGCATTGCTCATGGCATGCTCAATATCGATTCGTAAAGGTGAACCTTGAATGTGTCTAATGGCACACTCGGGATCGGGGTTGTCAAGATTGCGGGTCGCTGGCAAGACACCTTCACGCACGGCTAAAAGAGCCACAATCGTTTCCACTGCTCCACAGGCTGCCACCAAGTGCCCCATCATCGATTTGGTACTGGATACCGGAATCAGAGGTGCCCACTCACCAAACGCCGTTTGAATACCTCGACTTTCTGAAGGGTCATTCATCGGTGTACTGGTTCCGTGAGCGTTAATGTACCCGATATCTTTGGCCAGAAGACGCGCATCCCTCAGAGCATCGGTCATCGATTGAGCTGCGCCACGACCATCTGGGGGTGAGTCGGTAATCCGATAAGCGTTGCAACTACACCCAAAACCACGTAGATGGCCTAGAATTACCGCTCCTCTAGCTTTGGCTGAGGCCAGAGACTCCAGCAACAGCATCCCTGCACCTTCTCCAAGCACGAATCCATCACGATCTTTATCAAATGGACGCGAGGCCTTTTCGGGAGCATCATTGCGAGTGGATAAGGCACCCAACAACGAAAAGCCAGTGACCATCAAGGGATCGATCAGCACATCGACACCGCCGACCATCATTGCCTCCACCTCACCTCGGCGTATCCGAAACAAGCCTTCACCAATCGCTTGAGAACTAGAGGTGCAAGCCGTTGACACCACCGAAATAGGACCGGTAGCACCCAACATCTCTGCTACCAATTCCGCCGGTGCCTGCGGTGACAGTACATCCAACGCCTCCACACTGGGCAAAGTCTGATCTTTGATTTGTGTGGCGACAGTTTCAAGGTCTGGTCGTCCGGCTTCAGAACCCAAACAAACACCCAATTTGCCGTCAGCGGTCCATTTTTCGGCTGTCGTTTCGTCAACACAAGCCATCACCCAAGCCTCTTGAGCTGCCGCAAAGGCCAACCTACCTTTTTGCGACGACACAATCCGTTTGCCACGAGCCGACAGACCTTGGTGACCGATGATATCAATCTGCTGACACTCGGCCGCAAACTGCACTGGAAACGTCGAGGCATCAAATCGCGTAATCGGCCCAATACCATTTTCACCAGCGCACAGTGCACGCCATGTTTCCATGGTAGAACGTCCCAATGGGGTCACCATACCGACACCAGTAATAACAACTTCGCGTTCTCCCCAACCTTCAAGCGGTGGGTTTGATACTGTACTTTCAGACATCAGAACTATCCTCATCTGATAAATGACTGAATATATCGGGTGGACAATCGGCCCATAAACGCTTCAATTCATTGGATTCCAATCGTTCAACTCGACGTTGAGCAGCGTCATCTTCTAGTGAGACCGCATTGAAAGCAAAAATCTGCTCGGCTTGGGCATGCGTCTTTCGTCCCACTTTAGCCTTCACTTTGACGGCTGCCATATCATCTCGAAGACTGGTCAGTTCAGCTTCCAGTGTAATCTCGGTCCCCGGAGGAACAAACTTACGAAACTTGACATTGTTCATCATGGTTAAAATCGGAAAAGGCCAATCACCACGATTGTGCAAGACAGAATATCCAATCATCTTCCCAGCGAGTTGCGCCAAGGACTCCATCAACAACACACCCGGAACCACTGGAAATCCTGGGAAATGGTCTTGAAAGAATTCTTCTTTGGGGTCATAGGTTTTTCGACCTACAATCCGTTCGTTGATGACCAATTCATCAATCGCATCTACCAACAACCAACGCACATCAACCTCATCATTACACATTGAACATTTGATAAGAAAAAGTAACCCGTATCATAGTTGAATGCATAAAAGTAGATCAGTTCTGGTCATGACAACAGAATTTAACCAGCATTTAGCACTTTCAATACCCTTTATGTTTCGACGTATGTGCTTATTGGGCTTCGATGGTTTGCTTCAGCGACTGACATTGCCGCATCAGCAAGGTGCCTTCTTTGGCTAGCATAATGCATCGCTCAATTGCTTCGAGTGCATTTTTTGTCTGTCCCAAGGCCTGTAAACGTTTGGATTCCACATACCATATATCTGGACTGACTTTTTTGTAAGACATACTCTTCTCAACATATTGTCCACATAAATCCCACAGTTCAGAGCGCATGGCAAGAATGGCTAAGTAACGAGAATTTTTTTGGTTATCTTTGAGTTTAGTTTCCAACCAATTGACCAAACTTGCCAATTGAGGGTTGGATGGCTGATCCAATTGGGTTTCTTGTTGCAATAAAATCTGCACATCGGGGGCCTGTGCGGCCCGCCAAGTTTTGGTGGTGGTTTGAATAGCCTGTACCGACTCCATAGAACCGATTGGACGAAAATACAACCGTCTAGAAGGACCCTCTAAAACATTGGGGTCAGCTGACCATTGCCCCTCTTGACAGTGCAATACCGTATTGTCAACCAACAGCAAAAATTCCTCACCACGTTCAGCCTGTGGGTTAAATTCCAAAGCGTCCAAGCCATTGGAAAACCAGAGACCAGTAGGGGGCTGTTGCGACATGGTCAATTGTAAACGACAAGCATCCACAATCTCACCAAGATTTCCAAGATCGGGTAGTTGCTTCAACACCGGCAGAATCTTTTGATAACCAGCCTCGGCACACAGACGAACGATATGGGCAATCCCTGGAACGTCTAAGGTTCCCTCTATCAACAATTTGATCAAACTGTCTTCAACAGACGGATCGTCAACCACATCTTGCGAGAGACAAAAACAACGTAATCCGGCGGCCGCACAGTTTTGCAATTCAACGCGGGGGTCAACAAATCCCGACAGTAAAATATTGAGGGCGCGAGAAGTTCCTACGGATGCATACGCCAAATTCACAGCCGGTGTTTGCTGTACCTTGATGCGACGAAATTGTTTTAATAAAGTGTGACGCTGTGCATCAGAGAAAGATTCTTTGTATGGAGAGACCCGCACCCGAGACAAAATGTCAGAAATGGCATCGGAAGCACTGTTGCGAACTGCCACAGAAGTATCGGTTGCAGCAATCTGGATCAGAAAATCGATATCCTCGGTTGATCCAAAATTTTCATAATGTCGCATCGCTTGTGTACGATCTGATACCGACTTGCTACACAACAAGGCTTCCAATTCACTAGTGGACAATGGTTTCTGCATAAGTAACTCCGCGATAAATCTCTGTTGAATAGAATGAGAAAAAGTTTAAGGAAAGTCCAACGAGGACTGAACATGCAACAGGCCATGATTGGGAATCAACACCCATAAGCCATCATTTGCTGTCGCTGTCATGGAAGAATGAGAGATATCCAGTATCCGAGCCGACTCGGTAAAGTCAAGTGTACCCAATGGATGGCCTGTCTTTCCAATCAAAACCATAGAATCAACGATCTTCTTTGCGCTCGATTGTTGTTTTGGTGAGGATATTTTTGGATGTCTGTTTTGGTGTACCCAAATCCCTTCATGCCGCACTGATAGATCCACAACACCATCTCCCAAACCATATCCATCCTTAGACTGTACCGCTTCCTGCAAGCCTTCATGAACAGGACAAGCCATCTCTTGCTTGGCAAGTGGAGATACAAAATGGGCTCGGTCAGCAAAGATGATCGCAATATCTGGCTGATTGTAAGTCGACATTGCACAATCCTCCATCACTTCTCCATCAAAATCGATTGTTTGGTTCTTTGTGTCTTCCTGTACTTGCAAAGTTCGTACCAATCCTTCCTGCTCGGCCGAAAAGTACCATTGTCTCGTTTGGTCTGTACCGAGCCAGCTGGCAAACTGTTCTCCCCAAAGCCACATCCCGTTTGGGGTAAACTTCACATCCTCAATCGACTGACCAACGCTCCACAACGTTTCAGCCTTTGCCTGATCACGATCAACCATTCGGATCACCCGTTGATTGTTGTGTAAAGTCAACATATGATTGTTCTCCACCCATAAACGACTGGCCCCTTCTAATTCGGACAATATCGTTGAGGACAATAAATCGCTATTGGTTAACCAATCCTCAAGAGACCGAGTATTCCACACTTTGTTTTGTTCAAGCACCCAGAGTACACCCTGTCGGTCTTGGTAGATATCTTGCAATCCGACTCGTGGATACCACTGTGCTTTCACACCACGCGTATAAACTAGTGGTACAGTTTTTGTCTGTTTAGGATTCTGAATACGGGCATCGAGTTCAGTAATCGTTTGTGACGAGTACCCGATCATCCGATAATGTTCCACCCCTTGTTCATCCAACAACACCAGTGTGGGTATGGCATCAACATCGAACATCGTTGCCAATCGAGAGTCTTTCACACCCCGAATCGATTCAAGATCCATTTTGTCTAAGGCTCGGACAACGCCTTCCACATCCAAATCGTCATTGACATTTACCCCCAGTACATTTACATCGCTATGCTCGGCTGCCCATCGGTTCAATTCTGGCAATTCTTTTTTACAGGGTCCACACCAAGTCGCCCAAAAGGCCAGTACCGTCCAGTCGTTCTGACCAACCTGCCAGTTTCCCCCCAGCACATCGTCCCCCGACAACTTTGGTGCCACAGGTGCTTTTGCACTCCAAACAACATCGCTGGTTGGATCTATCGCCATTCCCACAATTGATTCCAGCCCTGTTTTGCTATACCAAGGAAGGACCTTTCGTACATGGGCAATCGCCTCTGCTTGTTGGTTGTTTTGCCACAAGGCTTGGGTATACAATTGTTCCAATTCGAGATTGGCGTAAGTGTTGATTCCACTTTGCGATGTTTCAGTGACAGGCCATATCGTAGTAGGGTTGACTGATCTCCAGCGGGTATATACATCCAACATTGCCTGAACATCCCGTTGGGTTTGATAGCCTTTCATTAACAACAGCACTCTTTTGGGATCAGACGGCTCAGTCTCTTTTAGCAAATCAAGCCACTGTCGGTATTGTTGGGGGTAATTTCGAGCAACCAACCGTAAGCCTTTGGTTAATTCACCAGTGGAGACCTCTGTTTGCCCCAAGGAATGTTTGGCGAGATCAAAATCACCTTTGGCAGCGGCAACTAGCCAATCAGACATGACTGATTGGCTATCGAGTGCCCCGACTCCACGTGGAATCCAAACTTCTCGGGTGGTCAATGTACCTTTGGATTGCACCAACACATTAACGCCAGTATTGTTGCGATCTTGTAGAGAAGAAATCGCCCGGTCTCCTTTCAAATCATCTACTGAAAGAATGATGTCACCGACTTGTAAACCAGCATCATCTGCACCAAGTCCCTCTGCTACTTCCGTCAATAACAAGGCATTATCTACCTGTTCAAAACGAAATCCCAATCGTTGATGACTTGATTCTAGCTGTGAAGAACCACTTGGCAATGGTTTATGGCAAGCGAGTGAATTACACACCATAAATACAGAGAGCACAATAGAAAAGGAGACCGTTACCATGTTGCTATCCTATCCGATCTGGATGTTTCTGGGTTGTCAAAATCACATTGCTGATGAATATGCCACCAGAAAAGCCCAAATACTGGCTACCCCACCTGCGTTAAGTGAACATTGGAGTCCAGATATCATTTTGCGATTGGATTATAACCGTATGTCCGAACTCACAAACCTAGTGGTTAACGACAAATTACAAAAACTACCCGCTACAAAAAAAGAACTCCTTGGCTTTACGATGGGTATGCAACCCAAACTGAATGTTCAACGCTTACAAATAGCAGATGCGCCAGCCGCTGATGAGGTACAAATAACAGCAACCTTAAAAGGTGTTCTCAACTGGAATGTGGGCCCTAAAAAAGGAAAAGAACCACTGGTTGTTCGCATCAAAACCAATGCCCAAGTCTTAAACGACAATGGCGAACTCTCCATCAAGATGAACCAGATTGATACACTCAATGTTCAACTGGCTAAAGTGGGAATCAATCCATTAAAATCAATCGATCTCAGTCCATGGCTCCAGGAACTAATGGAAGAACAACTGAACACTCTACCACCGATCCACATGGGGTCCATCAATCTTCCTGTGCGCGGTCTGCGACTAAACAGTACACCACTGAGTCAACAGGTAGAAATTCGTTCCAACATTGACCACAACAATAGCCTTACAACACCCAGTTTGGCACTGGAAAAAGAGTGGGAACTTTGGGTTCATCAAGACACCCTGTTGGGATGGACACAACAAAAAGCCTTCTCAATGGGGGTGGTAGGTTATGGTGTAGCCGTAGACCCAGTCGATTTACAGATCTCGGAAAACAATTTTGAATTGGCATTGCGGTTGTGGAAAATTGAGGGACGTGGTCTATGGTGGAGAGAGTATACAGCCAACGGAACCATCGAACAAAAGAAAAGCAAACTCCAATTAAATGGAGACAGTGTCACTGAAGGTTCCAAAAGCCCAAAAGCCGGTTTGGTTGATCCACTCGCCTTGATTGCCGAAAGTTTTATTTTAGACGGTATCTCTGAGCAATTGTCCCAAAGTATCCCTACCAACAAGAACACCAAAATGAATGGAAGGGTCTGGAAATTGGAAATGGATGAATGGTCATCTACCCAAAATGCCTTAACGCTGTCAGGCGCTATTGATGTATCCAAAGCCAAGAAACCATCCAAAAAGTAACATGCACCATAATGAAAAGGAGCCTAACGAGAGTGGAAATTACAAATACAATCCGTTAAAACACCAGATGTAACCCCCTTAGGCAGTAGGAGAGCATCATGTTCAACCGCCCACAAGTTCGCGATATCTTAGCCAATGGTCAAGTGGATACCACCACAGAAGTACTGGGGTGGGTCGTCACCAAGCGTACCCAAAAGACCTTCTCCTTCATTGAAATCAACGATGGTTCGGCTTTAAATGGTCTTCAAGTCATCGTCGACAACACCATCCCCAACTATGATGAAACCATCCCTCTTGCTGGAACCGGTGCATCAATTCGGGTCACTGGGCGTATCCTTGCCAGTCAAGGTGCCAAACAACGAATTGAAATCCATGCTGACACCTTGGAAGTGATTGGAACAATTCCCGACTCTTACCCCTTACAAAAAAAGCGTCAATCGCCTGAGTTTTTACGAAACAACGCCCACATCCGTTCACGAACCAAAGTGATGGGAATGTCCACCCGCGTTCGTTCGGCTTGCGCCCAAGCCATCCATCGTTTCTTCAACGAACACAACTTCCAATACATTCACACTCCCATCATTACCGCCAGTGACTGTGAAGGTGCTGGGGAAATGTTTCAGGTCACCACCTTGGACTTGGAAAACCCACCCCGTTTAGGTGATAAATCTGATGCACCGGTTGACTTTACCCAAGACTTCTTTGGCAAAAAGACTTTCTTGACCGTTTCTGGTCAATTGGCTGCCGAAAACTTGGCTTGTGGATTGTCTCGGGTCTATACCTTTGGACCCACCTTCCGTGCAGAAAACTCCAACACTACCCGTCACGCCTCTGAATTTTGGATGATCGAACCCGAAATGGCCTTTGCCGATTTACATGCCGATGCTGACCTAGCCGAAGCCTTTTTGCAAGGGGTGATCAAAGATGTAATGAACACCTGCCAAGAAGATTTGGAATTCTGCGAACAAATCATCACCAACAAAAAATTCAAATCACCCTTTTTTGATGGCAGTAAGGTTTCCTTGTTACAAACCCTTGAACAAGTGGTCAACACCCCTTTCCAACGGATTACCTACACCGAAGCGATTGACTTATTGAACAAATCCGGCAAGAAGTTTGAACATTCAACCAACTGGGGTGACGCGCTTCAAACCGAGCATGAACGGTATCTTTCCGAAGAATTGTTCAAAGCACCAACCATTGTCACCGACTACCCCGCTGAGTTTAAGTCCTTTTATATGTACTTGAATGATGATGGCAAAACCGTTCGGGCAATGGATGTACTGGTTCCACGCATTGGAGAAATCATCGGTGGTTCACAACGTGAGGATCGCTTGGATGTACTCAAAGAGCGAATTGCCCACCATGGATTGGATGAAAAAGACTACTGGTGGTACCTCAACCTCCGTGAGTTTGGAACGGTTCCTCATGCTGGATTCGGTTTGGGATTTGAGCGTTTGGTGATGTATGTGACGGGTTTACAGAACATTCGGGATGTAATTTCCTTTCCCCGTACCCCTAAGCACGCTGAGTTCTAAAAAAATCGGCCTCGTTCTTGGCTTCTAAAGTCACAATTGCTTTATTCCTGTTCATCTTTGGTTGTATTCAACAATATTATTGAATAAGGTATTCTCACCATCAAACAACATGGAGGTAATGATGATCACTACAATCTTGACACTATTTTTAGCCTGTGGCGACAAAGATGTCACCTACACCTGCACCGAAGCAGAGGTTTTGCAAGAGTGTGATGCCAACGGTGAAAACTGTGTGGATGTTGAAGATTGCATGGCTGATGGCTTAATGTGCCACGCTGAAATGGGTCACTGTATGGCGATGGAAGATACCGGTTCAACCGAAGATACCAGTATGAACATTGAATAGTTTTTGAACCTGATATAATCGTCGACTTGACACATAGAGGCTCATAATAATTTATTATGAGCCTCGTTGTTTGTTACTCCACCACCGCATTCAGTTCAAACCCCGTGATGGTTTGCAAACTGTCTAGTTCAGGGGTAAAGAAAGAAATCCGACCCAAATCGTGCTCTTGAGAAATAAAGACCGTATTGGTGTCGGGTAATGACCCCAAGTGGATCGGAATACTGGGCAGTTCAATTTCATCTGGAACAAAGGTTTGGTAGTCCAACACTTCAACATAGGGACGGTTTTTCATCGTAAACATCCCAAATCGACCGTCTTCGGTACTGGCAAAAGAATCTGGTTCAGCACTCAATTGATAGGAGGAAGTAAACAAGTCTTCCATCGCCATTAAAGAGACGCCATAACGATTGTAGAAATACGAAGAACTATCAATATCGCCATTTTCACGGGGGTGAAACAGTACGGCGGTCTGAGAGTCGGGGCTCATATCCACACGGGACACCGGTTTGGTGGTTCCCCGCACTTGAATGGTACCCACTTCACGATTCCAGACCCCCACACGAGATTGTCCTGAGGCGGTGGAGTACAAAATACCGTGGGCACCATCATCACTGAGCAACAATGATCCAAAGACATCCTCTTCTGGCAAGGCTAAAACTTCCGGTGCAAGAGTCGGGTCTTCTAAGTCATAGACCCAGACTTCTTTGGCCACACGGGCCACTACCATCGCTTGTGTTCCATCGGGAGAAACATCCATATCGGTGGGATTCGCCCCCACATCCAACATCGAAATTGGATCCCCACTTGTTTGTAAATCAACCAAGACCAACTGATCAACACCATACTGACGAACGATGGCATAACGCCCCAGTGGATCCAACAAGACTTCTTCGGCCAACGGTGGGTTCACCAAATCCTCGGCAATCGGTATTCGACTGAGTGTCGGTGGGTTTTGGGTAAAATCGATCGTAGAGAGATAGTCATCGCTGATCACCACAGCCAAACTGGAATCGGCACTGAACTGGACGTCTTTGGGAAATGCACCAGCCATCGCCTCGGTGTGTTCTAAGGTGTCCAAGTTCACAATCGAGATGGCATTGTAGGAGATCGCACCACCGGTTCCAGAACCACCATTTTCACCATTCAAGTCGTGATAACAAACCACCCAGTTACCATCCGGAGAGAGTTTCATGTTGTTCAAGTTGCCCCGCACTTCCACATCTTGTACCGACAAGGTCTCGGCATCGATCACCGACAAGGAATTGGAGCCTTGGTTAAAGGTCACCGCCACCCGATAATCAGCACTGGTTTCCACCAAAATCGGATCCACTCCGACCTCAGCAGTCAACACATTCAATGATGCCACCTCGATACGGGTCACCGTGTTGCGATCGGGATTGGCCACAAACACATAGGCGTTAGTGGTGGCTGGTAATAATAAGGGCGCCATTTCTTCACTTTCTGAACCCAAACCATCATCGGTTTCAGGCTCGCTTTCTTCAGCAGCCCCACCATTGTAATCACCCATATCGGCTGTTTCATCATCTCCGTAATCACCAGAGTCATAGGCACGGTCCGATTGGGGTGCGACAGCCATATCGTAACTCGAACAAGCAAAGGTCAGTAGTAGGTTGGGTAGCATGGGCCTCTCCGATTATTGTTCTCTATGATATACAACATAGTCGCAAATCGATACCAATGTGAAGTGACCGCATCCCTTTTCGGTAAAATTGTTTACTTTTTACGCCACAACAACGAAGCATTCAAAATAACCAACAGCGCCCCAACATTGTGTACCAAAGCAGCCTGCAAGGCACTGACCTGTCCTTGGGAAACCATTGTAAACAACAAACCGGCAAACCCAAAACCAATCCAGACATTTTGCCAAATTTTGCGGTGTACACCATCAGACAATTTGATCAGTTCCGGTATCGCTAACAAGTCTTCGGACACCAATGCCACATCCGCACCACCCATTGCAGCCTGATTGATCGAGGCTCCGATGGCAATACCCACATCCCCTTCTTGTAACGCCAGTGCATCGTTGATACCGTCACCAACCACACACACCAGATGCCCAGCCTGACGCAACCCTTTCACAAACTGCAATTTTTCTTCGGGAAGAACACCGGATTCCAGATGGGGTATATTCAACGTGGTGGCCACTCGCTGGGCTTCATCGGAAGCATCACCGGTCAACATCACCTGGGTTTCGATACCCAAATCTCTGATCGCATCCAACATTTGCTGGGCTGTATCCCGAATCGTATCGGCAAACAAAAGGTATCCCAATACGCGATCATTGTGGGCTACCCAAGTCCCACTGGGTTGAATGTCTGTCAGTCCAGTCACCCCACACTCCACCAACCAAGTGGCCCGACCCAGTCGCCAAATGTCGTGGTCTACTTGGACCTGCACTCCCTGACCCGGTATTTCAGATACAGTGACCTCTTGCTGGTGTTCAAAAGACTCAACAGAACGCACAATCGCTTTAGACACCGGATGATTAGAATGATTGGCACAGCGAAGAGCAGACTGCAACAATTCCTCCTCGGTCACCGAATCGACTGGATGAACTTCGGCAATTTGTTGACGTCCTTGGGTCAAGGTTCCAGTTTTATCCAGCACCAAGGTCCCCACTTCTCGCAACGTTTGAAAAACAGTCGCTGATTTCACAAAGATAGACAACGATGCTGCCCGTGAAAAAGCCGACACCATGGTTGCCGAACCAGCGATCGCTAACGAGGAGGGAAAGGAAACGATCAAGACCGCAATCGCCCTGTCCAGGTCTTCGGTAAAGAACAAAACGGTTCCCGAGAGTGCCATCACCACTGGGACATAGACACCAACCCATTCTTCAAGGCGTTGAAGCACCAATGGTTTACTTTGTTGCGCCTCTTCCATCAATTGAACGATCCGACCCAAAGCTGACTGGGTACCTAGTTTGGTAATTTCGATAACCAGTTCACCTTGTACATTTTCGGTTCCAGCAAAAACCTCGGCACTTTCCACAACCGTTTGCAAGGTTGATTCTCCAGTCATAATCGCGGCATTGACTTTCGAACGTCCCTGAATGACCACCCCATCAACGGGGATGCGTTCTCCTGCACGAACGATCACTGTTTCACCAATCTCCAAGTCCGATACCGCCACCCACTCTTCTTGCTTGGATTGCGGGTTGAATCTCAAAGCGCGATGCACCTGCAGGCCACGAATCTTCTCGATGGCGGTATTGACACCGAGAGCTGTACGTTCTTCAAACAAGCGACCAATATCCAACGCCAGTGGAACCAACGTAGCGGTAATAAAATCCCCATAGGCACACGCCGCCAGTACCGCAATCGCCAATAACTGATCCGAGGGACGATGATTCTCCGCCGTAAAGAGGCTTTTTAATCCACTCCAAACAGAGCCAATCGCGACCACCAAAGCACCAGTTGCTTGCAACAAATAGCCAATCTGGGCTTGGTCTGGTGCCAACCACAACCACAGTGTGGCAATACCCAACAACCCCGCGCCTAATAAGTCTAGCAACAGTCGACGTGCCATCTGTGGTCCGATCATGGTTCACGCTCTAATAAAATACGATAGCCTTCTGGATAACGAGCACCTAAAGGCGGTGGGACAAAACGAATATCCCCAGCATTTTTACCAATCGTTTCCAATCGCTCTTGCAACAGTCGACGGTACACCACTTGGGGACTCTCTCGGGCTTCAAGTGCCAGTTGGGTAAAGACCGATGCTTCTGCTTTGGCAGTGGCCAGACGTTGGGTGGCTTCAGATCGAGCCTTCGATATTTCACGATTGTAAGTTGTTTGGGCTTTGGGCAATTGTTGGGCGCGATACTCTTCGGCTTCTTGAATCGAAGTTTCGGCTTCAATGGAGGCGGTTTGTACTGCACTGAACTCGTCTTTGATTTGGTATGGCGGAACCAAGTCTTGCATTTCCAAGGACACAATTTGAATCCCCAATCCCAAACGTTCCAATTCTCCACTGGCTTTGGCGGAGATGGTTTGGACCATCGTTTCTCGACCATCGGACAAAATACTGTCTACCGGTCGTTGAGCAATCTCTTGGAGGGCAATAGACCGAATGATGTGATCGAGCATTGGTTCAACATTCTCAATCTCAGTTAAATAAACCAATGGCTCAGCAATCTGATAGTTCAAAGAAAAGGATACATGAACAACATTGCCATCGCCAGTGAGCGCATAGCCTACTTTTTCGGGATCTAGCGTTGCCGAAGACAAAAACGTCATCTGTCCAACCGACCGAAAGTGCAACCCTTCAATTTTTTGTTCAAACACCTTTTGCACGGGAATCGTTTCCACACGTTCAAAGGGCTTGGGCAAGGCCAACAACATTCCCGGTTTGGCAATGGCTTGAGCTGTACCAGCGTTTCGGATTTGCCCCCAACGATAGACCACCGCCACCTGATCAGGCTGTACAATCGTAATCCCAGAAACGGTATACAATACAAACATGCCTACTAACCACCATGAAAGGCGCGAGACAAACCACCGAACACCTCCTAAAACAGGCGCCAAGAACACCGACCACTCAGACTGTTTCTGGGTGCGTGGTTTCAGAGGAATCGAATCGATATTCACTCTTCCACCAAAACGTCAAAGGGAGCGGCGTCGGTTCGTAAAATCAACGTCGATTTCGGTCCAATCACTTCTTCGAGGGTATCTAAGGAGCGAATAAAACGATAGAGGTTGGGGTCCTTACTATGGGCTTCTGCATAGATTTTGGCGGCTTGTGCTTCAGATTCACCGGTAATGGTGGCGACTTCTTGGGTCATTTTGGCTTCAATCTCTGCCACTTCAGTATCGGTATTGGCACGTATCAAACTGGCTTGTTCATCGCCTTTTGCCCGAAATTCAACCGCGAACTTTTTGCGTTCTGCCCGCATTTGTTGAAACACCGCCCGAATATTTTCTTTGGGTAAAGACAAACGACTGAATCCAATGTGCTGAATGGCAATTCCATATTGCTCACTGGCAAGGGTGGTGGTTTGCGCCAACAACTCGGCTTCAATCTCTTTTGTCTTCAACAGTGTGGTATCGGTACTGGCAAGGGCTGTCAGATCATATTTGCCCAGCACACCAATTTTGGCATTGGTCACCAACCCATTCAATTTTTCATCAGCAGTCTCGATATCACCAATCGATTGGAAGAATTTTAGCGGATCCGACACCGACCAAATCACAAAGGAGACCAACACCACATTCTTTTTGTCCTTGGTCAGCATTTCAGTATGTTGGGTTTCAAAGGTACGCCGACGCATATCAAGGGTTATCACTTCTTCGATTGGCCACGGCAAGGTAAAATACAAACCAGCATCGGGAAGTACACGGGTTGGATTTCCTAGACGCACTACAATCGCGGTGCTGCCTTCGGAAACGATCGTTGAACAAGCCCGATAGGCAACGGCTACCAATGCCAACAGTACCACCACAATCCGTAATCGCTTCAACATGTTGGGAGATATCGGATCATCAAATTCTAGCTGTTCTGATGACTGGACTGGTTCAATTAGGGGTTGATCCATAAAGTGGCTCCTTGACTTTCCAATCGGTGGTCTAAAATCACAAGGTTACGACCAGCAATACTCTGTTGTAGGTTTTCTTGACGTCGTCGAAACCGATACAACGACTCTTGGCTCCGGACGGTTTGGCGTAACGCCTCAAATGACAAGGCATCTCCAGAAGCCCGTGCCAATTCAACCATACCCTTTTGCTTGGCCTTTTCAATCTCTTGATGGGCTTTGGCTCGGGTTTTGGGAATACTAGACAATTGATATTGCTCTGCGCGTAAAACAGTTGTCTGTTGATCAATCTGGGCAGATACCACGTCTTGATATTCTTTGGCCACCGCAACTGGAGGATGAAGTGCAGTAAAGGTAAACAACAACGGTTCTATCCCAATCTCATAGGGAACAAGACGTTCTTGAATTTCTTTGGTAACCACTTCTGCCAGTACCGATAAGTTTTCACTGAGGGCTTCTTCAAGGGTTCTTGAGGATGTTTGTTCCATCAAAACTTGATAGACCACCGATTCCAAGACTTCTTCTGGATTTTGGGAGGCAAACACATACTGGTGAACATTCTCAATGCGATATTCCAATACCCCATCGGCCGAAATGACATCGTGTCCGTCACCGAGCAACAACAAAAATTCTTCGTCGCCATGTTGATTGGCCCACAAAATAGACTCCGGTGCCTCTTGTTCAGTATCTAATTCAACCAGGTCCTCGGCATGTCCAATCGACAGTTGATGGATACGGGTGCTCTGAACGCGGATAATCTGTCCAAACGGATAAGGAAGTTTCCAATGCAACCCACCCTCTAAGACCACCGACTCTGGAACCCCAAAATGACTGCGGATTCCTTGTTCAGATGGATGTACTTGTACCAAACTGGTCGACAACCATCCCAAAAGCAACAACAACAAAGTCAAGGGTTCGAGTATCTGCCGTATAAATCGAATGACCCAAGTACCTTGTATATCAATACCAAAAACACCTTCCAAAGCATCAAAGAAAGATTGGATTGGATTCCAACTGGAAAAAAGTACCCCAGACAAAGGCGATTGTAAATGCTTAGCGCGATCCCAAGATCCAAAGCACCAAAGGACCCAAAAGCTATCTAGTCCAAACCAGACCAGCCATATATACTGTAAAAGTACACCCCAATACCGGGTATAATCGAAACCTTGCGCAACGGCTAGCACCAACAAAGCAGACATGAATAATAAGGCTGTACCAAAACGCAATAATGCTGTCTGTACCCATCGTTGCCCAGCCGAGAAACCAGACCAGAGCCAGAACACAATGCTCAAACAGGTCAGACCCAGTGCTTCGCGCCAATCAAAATTCCAGGTCAACGGTTCTTCAAGCGTGGAGAGTTCAGTATTCGATAGATAAAGCAGATACCCAACACCAACCAGACCAGAGACACTGAACAGCAATCGAAGTACCCATTGTATTCGTGAGGGTAGACGATGTGTAAGATGAACAATACCCAACCACAAAAACCAGATACCAACAAACATCGGCCATGATGTCCACATATCTTGATACCACAGATAGCCAGCAAACAGACTTGCTGTGAGAAGGAGCCATAGTGAAAGGATGTGTCGCATGGGTATGATCTATCTGAAATCCTCTTTTGATGCACATATTTACATCGCTACACAACATGGACTCGATTGATCACTTGCCAATAAGCCAGTAGATTTTTAGAAATAGACAATGAGTAGCTTAACTAAAGTACCAAAAGAAATTTTTTAGCCATCTTAAATGGCACACACCTATGATAGTCACCCACAGTATTAGTTGAACCACTTATCGACATCTTGTATCCGTTTTTGTAATCCCTGCTGGTTCCCATACAAAGCGTCTTGACACCATTTAAGCATACCGATCCCCGAAACACCCAAAATCATAGACCAAAGTTGAAGCAAGCCAAACGTCCACACTTGATATTCATTGAGTACGATAGCACCCAATATCTTCCAAGAACCCCAGAAGTAAAAGGCTGACAATATCAACACGACCCATTCAACCCCAAAGATCAAACGATCCACTTCGAATCTGCTACTGGAAAAGACATCACTCACCCAGAGAAACCAGTTGACCAAAAATTGTTGAATCGTAGCAAAAATATGAACTAGAACCCTAGCAGCCATGAAACACATACCACTTCCAAAAGCTACAACAAACGCATCATCATTT
>CAKZLX010000374.1 GCA_937127265.1 uncultured Pseudomonadota bacterium | reverse complement strand
CTGGATCTATATTGGCACCCAATATATCCTCGAAATTGAATAAAAAATCATTAAAGAAAATGTTATACAAAGACAAATAATATGAGCTTTATACTAATATGAGCTTTATACTTTACCTAATATTCTCTCATTTAATTTTTATCTCCTCTAGATCATTTTTAAAAAATTTCTTTCAAAACAAATTTCAAACTAAGTCAGAAGAGTCTATTTTAATGATTATTATTCAGTATATTTTAATTCTAATTTTCACTTATTTATTTATTTTCTTACTAGCGTTTGTTTTTATAGGAATTGACTCTTTTTACATAAGACCCACACAATTTTTTGAATACATAAATGATTTTTAATCTTTGATTATGGAAACACATCCTAGGGATATAAAAGGAATGAGAGGATCATGGTTTGCAAATGCACACGGTTACAAAGAACATTTGCCTATTATGTGGAGTTATGAATATGATGGTAAGTCAAGAATTTTAGAAACTGGCTGGATGTCCAAAGAAAGTATCCAACAATCAAAAAGAAATAGTTTTAAAAACTTTTTTAAAGAAAAATTGAACAAACAAATTCCAATTGCATTAGCTGAGGCTAAAGATAAAAATAAACATCCACATGAGATCAAGGAATATAAAGGCGTATTTATAGTTGAAGTTATTGCCTATGAACCTG
This sequence comes from uncultured Pseudomonadota bacterium, assembly GCA_937127265.1. Classification (GTDB taxonomy): domain Bacteria; phylum Myxococcota_A; class UBA796; order UBA796; family UBA796; genus CAJWHX01. The sequence continues at coordinate 24,052 of CAKZLX010000374.1, read as the reverse complement.
AAATTAAATTAGAATTTAAGAACAGAGGTTAGAATAAATGCTCGAAGTACTATTAGCCCTGGAACTTGCTGTATTAACCTATAGTTTAATTACAAATAATTAATTTATGGGCAAGGTCCATTACCTAAATAATCATTTACAAAAATTTAGAGAAAATAAAATAAAATTTGAATTAGATGAGCTAGAAGGAATAGCCCAATACAGCAATATTGGTGAGTCTGACCCTAAAATAGTTCAATTATTTATAAAATGTTTTAAAGAAAAAATGAATTATAGAACATTTTTAAATAAATTACCTAATAGCATTAGCAATATCGATAGATATCATCTTATAACTTCATATTGGTTTGCATATATTGTGTATTATCAAAATGATAATTATGAGACCCTAATAGATAATTGCTTAGAAGAGATTAATGAAAATGTGGTGCTAATGGATAGCCCTCATTTTTGCAAAAAAGTTTATTACTATTTAAATTCTATAAAAATTTTAAATGATAATTGAATAATTTATTGATATCGTTAGTTAAATACATAAGTTTATTAATATAAATGTTAGATAAAATTAAAAGCGTTTATAATACTACGATAGATAAATCCAAATCTGCTACAGACTCCTCAATCAAATATGGAAAAAAACTTATTAGAAAAAAAGCATTAGAAAATATTAGAGAAAAGTTAGAATTTGCTCAAAAGAAAGAGACTGATTTTACAAAAGAAGAAATGAGAAAAATGATTTCAAGAGAAGAGGATAAAATTGTTAAAGATATTAGAACTAAAGGAGCCTTGACCGCAATTCTTGCAATGTTTGGGATAGCAAATTTCTAATGCTGAAGTTTTTAACAAAACAATTTTTATATGGAAGAATTTATCTTTGGTTAAAAGAAAAAATAGGTGGAATATTATTTTTATTAATAGCTATTTTCTTAATTTTTTATTTCCATAATGAATATTTAAATTACGTTGAATATAAGACTAAATTTGAAGAGAGCTATATAGGTCTCTCATTTGTAGTTAAAAATATTTTAATATTATCTATTGCAGGAGGATATTTTTATTTTTACTTTTTCTTAAATAAAACTGATCAATCAATTAAAAATGACTCTAATAATTCACCAATTCCTAGGGAAGAAAATAATGAGGAGATGGTTAAAAATTTAGATGATTTTCTCGACGACGAAGAGCTGAAGTAAATGGCTACCGTTAGACTTTGTAAGGATTGTGATAATAGAATTAGTATTAGAAAGATGCCTCATGGTAAATGGGTAGCTTTTGATGTAGCAACAGACAATCCTCATAAATGTTCAAAAAAAAACAAACAAAAAACTAAATCTCCAAAAATCTCTAAACAATCTAAAAAGGAGAACGAGAGTATTAATCTGCAAGATAATTTAGATACTTCTATAAATGCTCCTGAATTTTCAGAGGATAACTTTGAAAAGGAATTAAGGGAAATAGATGAATTAGAAAACGCAAGTAATATTAATGTTACTAACGATAGAGAAGACAAAAAAAAGTTTTCAAAAGGCTTAATAATATTTGGAATTATTGTGGTTATATTAATTTATTTAAACAATAATTAGTTTGCATCTTCGGTATATTTACACTTTTCACTACTAAAAAATTTAGGGCATCCATAAAAGGGTCCTCTATAGGAATTTCTTCTTACTAATTTTACTTTATGTGTAGGACACATTTTATTGGAACTTTGTTTTGAATTTCCCTTATTTTTGTTATCTAAATTAAAATCATTTTTTAATTCTTTAACAAAATCTGAAGAATAAAAACCATAACCACTAAAAATATGAACTTCTTTTCTGGCCCTTGTCATTGCCACGTACATTAAACGTCTTTCTTCAGCGTTAGGATATGTTTCGGGATTAGGTAGAACTAGAGCAAGAATTTCATCATCCTCCATCTGACTTGGAAAACCAAATCTTCCAGGAAACATATTTATTATGCAAACTACATCTGCTTCTAATCCTTTTGCTGAATGAATTGTTTTATAAGTAACATCTAATGATTTATTTTTTACGAACTTATTAATTTCATATTTAGTTGTTATATTACTTTTAAATAATCTTTTTCTTAAGGTATTGTCGTATTTATCTAAGTTATATCTCCCAAGAATGTAAACATTTTTGTATTTTTTGATAATTTTATTCATTGTCTCTGAAAAGACATTAGTTTCATAAATGTTGATAGAACTATCTTTTATATCTCTAAGAGGTGTTACAACTTTATTTAATTGTGAAGGATTTTTTTGAATAAATTGTGATGAGATATTATTGATTAAATTTCCATATCTAAATGTAGTATCTACATCAACTCTTTCAAAGTGGCCAAATTTTTTATTAAAGTCTTGAGTAAATATAGTGACATCTCCACCACTAAATTTATTGATTGCTTGCCAGTCATCGCCAACACAATAAAGTTTTGCATTATTTATTTCTTTAATTTTTCTAAGAAGCTTAGCTCTTGCTTGTGAAATATCCTGAAACTCATCTACAATGATATATTTTAAACCTTGGCTAGTTAACTCTTTTCTTCCTTCAATAATCATATCATCAAAGTCTATAGAGTTGTCTTTGTTTAAATCCTGTTGGTATTTTTCAAAAATTTTGATGAATAATTTTAAAAAGATAAGACATCTTCTTTTATTGTTATCTCCTATGATAGCTAATATTTTATTTTTGACCTTATTTTCATCTAATTCATTAGATTTATAGTGAGACATGAAAGTATGCACCAGTTCATTGAAACGACTTAATTTTCCTGAGGATTTGAATACTTCAAGTACTTCAGTGTCTTTTAACTTTTTAAATTTAACATTATGTTTTAATAATTTTTTTTCTAAATTTTTTAATAATTTACCTTCTGATTTTTCCCAACTAAACGTAGTAATTAATTTTGTATTATTGTTTTTGTGTACGTTAAGTTTTTCTAAATATTGATCATAGTAACCTTTTGGATTTTTAAAGAAGGGAGGCGCTTCATTATTTTTATTTAAAGCAAAATGTTCAAGATATATTTTGTAGTCTGTTAAGTAGAAATCAGGATGATATTTTTTGTCATTGAATCTTTTTTCATGATTTTTATCTTTAATTTCAAAGTCTACTTGGTCACTTTTGTATAAATAATTTCCATCATATTCTTTTTCATATTCAAATTTGATACCATTCAAATAGAGATAATTTGCAATCTCTACTTCTTCAAAACTTCTCATGTAGTTACCACTCAGAGTTTTCTGGCCAATGTTTCTTATGTATTTTACGTAATCATCATAATTTTCTATATCTGAAAAATAATCTTTATAGGTGAAAAAATATTCAGCAAAGTAAGTTAATAAATTATCTCTAAAATCCTTTTCTTCGTAAAGTTCATTTATAATTGCATCAATTTCTTTACCTTTTTTAATTCTTAGTTCACTTTCAAAATCAGATACCTTTTCATTGAATTCAGCAATTTTTTTATTTCTAAGTTGTTTAACACCGTATCCATGAAAGGTATGAACATTTTTCTCAGCTATTTCACTAAGTTGCTTATTAATTTTTTTATTATTAAATGATTTAATTCTTTCAATTAACTCTTCTTTAACGTTTCGATTATAAGCTAAAACTAAAACTTCATCAGGCTTACACAAATTGTTATCAATCAAATAAGCTAGTTTGTGTAGTATTGTTTTAGTTTTACCAGATCCAGCTCCTGCATTAATCAATGTACTATCATCATCAGTTAATACAGCTTTTTTTTGTGATGGTATAAGACCTTTTAAATTTATGTTATTTAGATTTGCTTTAATGAATTCTTGATTATGCTGTTTTCTTAATAGATCTATTTTTTTAAATTTAAGAAAGTATTTTTTTATTAAAAGGATATTATCTTCATCGATTATGCCGTTATTATTGTCTAGGAAGTTTTTATAGGTTTCATGTTTTTCTATATTTATCCCTGAAAAAATGTCTGAAAATGCTATATATTTTTTATTATTAATGTGATTTTTAAAATTTACAGGCCAACTCTTTGATAATTCAAAATTGTTTTTAAAATTTTCTCTCGTGAAATCGTTTATATGAGATTTTATTAATCCATAAAAATAATCACTATTTTCATCATTGGTAGAAAAAGAAATTTTTTGATCAGATAAAATAAAAGTAATAAAAAAAATTCTTTTTTTTCCAAAAAACTTAGATGCAATCCAACCACCAAATCCACCTCCAACAGCTCCAGTTAAATCTCCCATTGCAAGTCCAGCAATAGACCCTAGGGTAACGAATAAACCAGTAGGATTTTCTTCATCAAGTTCAGATATTTCAACGTTAAAAATATCTGATAAATTTATTTGAATTTTATCACTACTTGTTGAAATCTTTAATTGATCATCAATACGTTCAATTTTTTCAATTAGAGAATTTTCTAAATTAAAAGACACAAATAAATATTAACAAAAAGTATTTGTTGAGTCTAAATGTCTATTTTTGGGATATAGGGTTTAATTCTGTTGAGCTATCTGAAGTAATCTGGGGAAGCCGCATCATTGATACAGAATCAAATTTCTTTTCAGCATATTTTTACTATATCTCTTTTATGTTTAATGGAGGGGAATGTAGAGGTAATAATAAAATTATAGATATAGAATTGTATGAAGATATCCCTGCTACGGATTATAGAAATAAAGCATGGTTGCCACTAGCACCGAATACCAACTCCGCTGCTTATAATGGACAAGGTGGAAGTTTTGAAGTAGACCCTAATTATGATGATGCAGCATCTTTTGATGCTGCAAAAGCTGCTATTATAGCAGAATATGGAGCTACTTCACGTCATAACACGCATCCTTACATGAATGTTAAATTCAAGCAATCGAGACCAGGCACCAATAATCCAGATGATGTTATTTATATGCGTTCATCCGAGATGGTTTTAATTGAAGCTGAAGCAAAAGCTATGATGACGACTTGAAACGAACGTTGCAAATGAGATTGATTTTTCCGACAAGCCTCTCGAAGTCGACGTTTTACACGATTTCGACAAACTGCATTTCCAACTTTTTTACTGACCACCAATCCAATCCGTGGACAATTGTCTGCATTCGGAACACGATAAAAAGGTAAAAAAAGAAAAAGAAAATCTCGAGACCTTAGTTTGGATCCATAAGACTGAACCAATCGAAAATCTCTTGATTTCCTAATTCGAACTGATTTCTGCCAAGTCATATCCATGGATTTCACTCCTAATGACTGGAGAATCAATCAAATGCTTATTTTTTACGAATATCAGATGCCAAACGTTTACGTCCTTTTGAACGACGACGACGCAAAACGTTCTTTCCACCTGGTGTACTCATTCGAGCGCGGAAACCATGGCATCGTTTACGCTTGATGTTACTCGGTTGATATGTGCGTTTCATAACTTCTCCACAAATTTAATACGATTATCAGTATCGAAAACCATTATTATCCGATACGCATTGATTCGTCAACAGTAAAGATAGGATGTGATCGGTTCAATAGCACACCAAGACATCACTATTGACTGGATTCTCACTTGAAGAACGTCTACAACTTGACTAAGAAAGAAAACTGTACACGACGAATTTTGGAATCTCAATATGAATCTCACACAACTTTGGATAGATCTACAGCAAGAAATCAAAGAGATCCTCGGTGTGAACAAATATGAAATCTGGATTCAAAAGGGGAATGACGTCAAACTCTTGCTGATCGATTCAGGCCCAGACTGGTTGTTGTTTGAAACCAACAATGACTACTTTGCCCAACATGTTGAAAAACATATCTGGCCTACACTATCCGATTTGTTTCTGGCTGTTTGTGGACATTCCATCACTTTTAAGTATAGACAATCCACAGAAGAACGAAGTGCCGAACCCACAGTATCCCTACATGAATCACTGAAACCGAGAAAAGTTCGACGTATCTTAGAAGGGATTCCTGCCGATAAAACCTTTGAGAATTTTGTTGTCGGAAGTTGCAATTCTTTTGCACATGCCGCAGCAATGGCGGTTGCAGAATCTCTTGGAGACAGTCAATACAATCCTTTATATATGTATGGTTCTACGGGGCTTGGAAAAACGCATTTGATGTTGGCGATTGCCAATGAGGTCGCCCAACAGGACGATACAATTACACCACTTTATTTGACAGCTGAAACCTTTATTAACGATATGATCTATCATTTGCGCACTCGAAGAATGAATGAATTCAAAATCAAGTATCGAGAAAACTGCAGTTTGTTGCTGATGGATGACATTCAGTTTCTGTCGAAAAAAGACCAAATGCAAGAGGAATTGTTTCACACCTTCGAGTATTTAAAAAATCAAGGACACCAAATCGTTTTCACATCAGATGTGCTCCCTAAAGATATCGAAGGTTTGATGGAGCGACTGAGTTCACGATTTCAAAGTGGAATGATTGCCGATCTGCAACCGCCCGATATGGAAACCGTTCTGGCCATTATTCAGCAAAAGTCTGAGGCGATGGGGGCTTATATCCCCAATGATGTTGCACAATACATCGCCGAGCACGCACAAGGAAATGTTCGCGAAGTAGAAGGTAGCCTTAATAAACTGATTGGACACGCAAATTTACGCAAAGAACGTATTTCTTTAGATTTAGCCAAACGTGAACTTCGTCACATCTTTCAAGAAAAGATCAGTGCGCCACTATCTCCTGAAAATGTCATCAGTAGCATAAGCAGCACCTTTAATATAGAGGTTAACCAATTACTTGGCCGCTCTAGAAAAGCTAGATTCAGCCTGCCAAGACAAGTCGCTATGTACATTTTGAAAGAGTACAGTCAACTGTCCAGCAGTCAAATCGGTACGGCATTAAACGGTCGTGACCACAGCACAGTCATTCACGGACATGCAAAAATCGCCGAAAAATTACAGACAGATGCATCTCTACAACAAACGATCGATCTCATCAAAAGAGATTTACAAATCTGGAATTGATGGACAAATAGTGTCCGAATACTGTCAAGAATATCTTATTTATATGATAAAATGATCTACCAATAGATCTTTAGACAAACAAATTGTGAATAGGCGGAAGTAGATGCGTAGGTTTCATGACCAACAAATGGATCAAGTGATCTTTTTAGAGGATCAAAAGATCCTTTTAGGCGATCGGACCATTGAATTCATTCTAGGGATCGTCAATTTGCCTGTGGATAACTTGTGGATAAGTAGCCTAATTGCTGTGGATAACTTGTGGATAAAGTTGTGGACAAGTGGATAAAAATCTCATATCAAAAGTTATCCACAAGTTATCCACAGGTTATCCACAAGTTATCCACAGGTACCTGTATGATATCATGTCGAAAATCCCAAATGAATACAAGTTATCCACTTATCCACAGCACACTACTAATTACTACTAATAAAAACAATATCTAAATTTTTGTTGTTTTAGGGAGTTCATTGTGAAATTTATTATCAACCGAAAAGATCTCACCAGTATCTTACAACGAGTTCAAAGCATCGTTTCTAGTCAGGCAAGTAAAGACATCAAAGGTCCAATTCTCAATCATGTTAAGATCGATGTGGCTGACAATCGAATAACCATCACGGCTTCAGGTGCTAGTGGGGAAGGTCTTTCCATGGTCACACACATGGATGATTGTGTACAAGTTGATGAACCTGGCTCAATCTGTGTTAAATTTTCCAGATTGTTCAATATCGTCAAAGTTTTAGGACATGAAACCTGCACCATTTCTGTTGAGAACTTGATGACCGGTCCAATGGTCATTCACAATGGTCGAACAGACGTTACTATAGATGAAACTCGTGCAGCAGTTGACTTTCCACCTGTTGAAGGTTTTTCTACTGACTTGACGATGAAACTTTCTCCTGTTGAATTGAAACGAATTATTGGAGAAAGTGAGTTTTCAATTGGTAACCGACAAAACTTCAATGGAATGTACATTGACTTCGATCAAAGTACCCAAGGGCTACGTTTTGTCAGCACTGATGCCAATCGTATGTCTTGGTCAGAAACACACATTGCTGAATTGAGTATGGAATCTGGAAATGATCCAGAACTCAATAAAAAATTGTTGTCAGCCAAAGCGGTGGCAGAAATCAAAAAGTGTTGTGGCGAAGGAGAATTCTGTACCTTGAAATTTGGTGACAATGGTTTCATGCTTGAAGGCGAAGATACACTTCTGATTGGCAATATGCTCGGTGGTACATTCCCTCAGTATCGACAAGCTCTCAATAATTTGTATAAAAGTGTATCAAACATTGCGACTTTGGATCGAGTCAAAACCAATGCCATTTGTGATCGGGTTCGTACCATTGCTTTAAATAAAGACAATGCTTCATTAAACATGAGTTTTCATGAACAAGAAGTTGTCTTTTCGTTGTCGCAGAATGGCAAACGTATTTTTGAAGATCATTTAGCGATTGACTATGAAGGTAGCCCTGTAGAAATCGTATTCAAGTGTCAATACGTACAAGATATTCTCAAAGCCTTGGAATCCGAACTGGTTATCTTTCATCTGGGTCGTACAAGAGATGAAGCTTGTATTGTTCGGGTACCAGGACGTTCTGACTGTGAATATGTCATCATGCCGATGCGCTTAAGCTAAGCGTACATTGTTCATGGCAAAGGAAGGTAATTTCTGCGAATTCAATCTATTACATTGCGAAACTTTCGTAATATACGCCAAGCAACACTGGACACCGATCGACAGTTCATTGTGTTGCATGGACCAAACGGTGCAGGTAAGACGTCTATACTGGAAGCCGTAGACGTCCTCAGTTCACTCAAAAGTTTTCGAGACCACTCTATATCCAATGTGATTCAAAACACCTCTCCAACGGCTTTTGTGGACGCACAAGTGATGTCTCCACTTGGTACCCAAAGAATGTTGTGGGGGTACCACAAAGACAAAGGGCGTTTGTTGCAACTGGATGGCAAAAAGATCAAGGATCTGACCCAATGGTTTCAATGTTTACGTTCGATTTTGTTTTGTCCGGAGCAAATCGATATTATTCGAGGCGCGCCAGAAGTGAGACGTCGCTTCTTAGATCGGGCGAAATTCATTGCTGATCCAATGTATTTGAGCACCGTACGCAATTATATTCAAGTCTTAAAACAAAAGAAGGAACTGCTTAAAAAAGACAAGTTGCAAGATGCCGAATTGCTACCGTGGAATCTACAGTTGCAGAAGTATGGTAGCGATATAATCACTGGCAGACTAGAGATTCTTGAGGAATTACGAGAACCATTTCAACAAATGCATCAGCAGTTGGTGGGAAATGAGAAAGTATCTCTGTCTGTGCAAGGGGTGGGTTCAGCACCCGCTTCCACCGCACCACAACGTTTTGCTAGCAATATGCAAAACATGCTGAGTGAAGAGGTACGTCGGAAACAAATTTTAGTGGGTCCACACCGTGATGACTTAGAAATCATGTTGAATGGAATGTCCGCACGAAAATTTGCCTCACAAGGACAAACTCGTTCCATCATTGTGTCTTTGAAATTGGCCGAATTGGAAGCGGCAAAATTAAGAGGAGAAAGGCCCTTATTTTTAATGGATGATTTAAGTTCAGAGTTGGATTTAGCCCGTAGAAAAAAGTTAATACAACTATTGGCTGAACGAGAAGGGCAAGTTTGGATTACCACTACCCAACCCAATTTTCTTAGTGATTTACCTCGAGGAAGAATTGCCCGCTTCCATGTGGAGAATGGCGAAGTGCGACCTGAATAAAAAATGCATTTTGAAAAGTAAATACATATATTGAGGACAAAAAATGTCCACTATAAAGATATGTATCGCATTGAACCTTGAAATCTGTTATATTTTAAGATGTTAGTCCCTTACGCTAGGAGTGTTCCCCGTGACTCAAAAGCCCGAAGAAACCGTCTCAGATGAGACCTTAGAAGAAACTGAAATTATTGATACCAGATCTGACTACAATGCAGAGAACATTGACGTGTTGGAAGGGTTGGAAGCTGTACGAAAACGCCCCGCGATGTACATTGGTTCAACCGCTGCTCAAGGTTTGCATCACTTGGTGTACGAGGTGGTAGACAATTCGATCGATGAAGCCTTAGCAGGTCACTGTACAGAAATCTTAGTCAGAATCCATGAAGACGGTTCTTGCTCCGTTACTGATAATGGTCGTGGTATTCCAACTGATATTCATCCCAAACAAAAAGTGCCTGCGGCTGAACTGGTCTTGACTACCTTGCACGCTGGTGGAAAATTCAACAAAGACAACTACAAAGTTTCTGGTGGACTCCACGGTGTGGGTGTGTCTTGTGTGAATGCACTTTCCGAATGGTTGCAAGTGATTATTTGGCGTGGTGGCAAAAAGTACTCGCAACGGTTTGCTCGTGGTAAAAAGTTGCATGAGTTGCAAACATTGGGAGACACTGAACAACGTGGTACGTTTGTTCAGTTCTTTCCTGATGCCGATATTTTCCAAGAAACGATTGTCTTTTCCAAAGACGTATTGGCTCGTCGATTGCAAGAATTGGCATTTTTGAATCCCGGCTTGAAAATCATCTTTCGCGATGAACGTGTAGATTGGGAAGCTGAATATGAATATGAAGGTGGTATTCGTTCTTACATTGAGTTTTTGAATCAGGCCAAAACAACGTTGCACGATGACGTTGTCTATATGACAGGAAAACACAAAGATGTAGAGGTTGATGTGGCGATGCAGTGGACATCTTCTTACAGCAGCACCATCATTTCCTTCGTCAACAATATCAACACGATTGATGGTGGAACCCACGTATCAGGTTTCAAGGCTGCATTAACTCGTAGTATCAACACCTATTTGCAAAGCACCAAAATGGCCAAGAAATTGGACTCTTTGAGTGGTGATGACATCCGAGAGGGGTTGTGTTGTATTGTGTCGGTACGCGTTGTTGAACCACAGTTTGAAGGACAAACCAAAGGTAAACTTGGAAACTCCGAAGTGAAAGGTGCAGTGGAAACGGTCATGGGGGAGGCGTTGAATCAATACATCGCTGAAAACCCAGGCTTTTCTCGTACGGTTGTTGGTAAAGCGGTCGATGCGGCACGAGCTCGTGAAGCCGCCCGTAAAGCCCGTGACTTGGCTCGCCGGAAAAACTCTTTGGAAGGTGGTGAACTTCCCGGTAAATTAGCTGACTGTCAAGAAAAAGCTCCAGAACTTTGCGAGCTCTATCTTGTGGAAGGGGACTCTGCGGGTGGTTCAGCCAAACAAGGTCGAGATAGAAAGTACCAAGCGATCTTGCCGTTGCGTGGGAAAATCTTGAACGTTGAAAAGGCACGACTGGATCGAATGCTCAACAACCAAGAAATCCTCACGATGATATCTGCTTTGGGTGCTGGGATTGGAACTGACTTTGATGTCACAAAGTTGCGCTATCATCGTATTATCATCATGACCGATGCTGATGTTGATGGTTCACACATTCGTACCTTGCTTCTCACCTTTTTCTTTCGACAAATGCCTGAACTGGTGCTCAACAACCATTTGTACATTGCTCAACCACCCTTGTATCGTGTCAAAAAAGGGAAGAAGTCTCGCTACATCAAAGATGAAAAGGCCTTGGAAGATTTCTTGATGGAACAGTCTTTGAAGGATTGTGTTGTCACTTTGCCCAATGGTGGTTCCTTGGAAGGTGAGGGCTTGAAGGAAGCCTTTGCCTTGATTGAACGATACGAACGTCGATTAAAATTGTTGGCCTCTCGTAGTAAGCCTGAGATCTGGGATTTGTGGTTAAGTTCAGGCGGACACAGTGCTGACTTGTCTTCTGCAGAAAGTGCAGAACCTGTGGTCTCTCGTTTCTTGAATGCTTTGGAAATCTCTTATCCACACATGCACGTTATTGGTAAAGAAGTCAGTGGCGGATTTTTCAACTTGCGTGTGTTACAAAGTGGGGAAGAGAAACATGTTCGTTTACGTACTTTGAACGAAGACAATGCCGACTTGATCAGTTGCATTGAAAAACTGTCAGTACAATTGCCCTTGCCAAGCACGGTGTATGGAAAATCTGTATACGGTTGGAGTGCTTTGTTCGCCACCAGTCTTGTTCGTGCCCGTAAAGGTTACGACATTCAACGATACAAAGGGTTGGGGGAGATGAATCCTGAACAATTGTGGGAAACTACTATGAACCCTGAAAATCGTACTTTGATGCAAGTTACCGTTGATGATTTAGGGCACAGTGACCAACTGTTTACCACCTTGATGGGAGATGCAGTGAAAGAACGTCGTGAGTTCATTCAAAGTAATGCCTTGTCGGTGAAAAACTTGGACATCTAGATTGAATCGGCAATGTCCTTCAAAGCCATCAAATGAAAGTCATATCATGAGGTCTGATGACATTGGACATTGTTGCTTGATATGATACAGAAAGTTCGTAAGGCACTCTGTTCATGAGCAGGGTGTTTTTCGTGTAAAAGGTTGAGGATTCATGAAAATACGGGATATCATTCACAGTCGTTTGATCTTCGTTTCTGGCAAAGGAGGCGTTGGAAAGACTTGTGTGGCTTCTGCGATTGGTAAGACCTCTGCGCAAACAGGCAAAAAGGTGTTGTTGGTTGAAGTGGATAATTTTCACGCCTCATTCCCCGCTATCTTTGGTGGTGATATGTCCTATACACCGCGGGAGTTAGAATCAAACTTGTATGGGTGTAACATTACTTGGATGAAGGCCTTAGAAGACTGGTTGGTTGGAACGGTTCGTGTGCGTACCATCGTCCAGATGATCTTGAAAAATAGGGTAGCAATGCTCTTTTTAAATGCCACACCTGGTGCCCGTGAAATCGTCATTTTATCAAAGATTGCTGACTTATTAGATGATTATGACCAAGTGATCGTAGACTTGCCGGCTAGTGGTCATGCCTTGGGTATTTTAAGGGTTCCAGGAACTGCGATTGAATTGATGCGTTCTGGTCCAATCTATGAGCGAGCAAAACAGATCCTGCGAGTGTTTTCTCATCCGAGAGCAATGGTACTGTTGTGTGCTTTGCCCGAAGAAATGGTGGTCAATGAAACCTTGGAATTTGCCCAGAAAATAAAACAAGACGTTCCACAAATTCAAAATCTCGGTGTGGTCATCAACCGTGTATCGGTACCCAGTTTTAATGAGGCGGAAGCCACTTTGTTGTCTAGACTATCTACGACTGAACCCATAGACTCATCAACTTCGATTGAAGTTCGCAACATGATCGATTCTGCGATTTGGGATCAATCTCTGGAAGAAGCCAGTGCCCGGTCGATTGATCGATTGAATGATGAATTGGGGTATGATGTGTTGACTTTACCCAAACTGGGGCTACTGGGTGGGTTTGGTGGTGGAACACCCAAAGTCGTCCAACAGATGTCGACCATTTTTACCAGAACTTTTCGAATGGAGCAATCATGAATGCACCTTCGATTCAGCAATTGCTTGAAGACAAACGCCTGTTGATTTGTGTTGGTGCAGGTGGGGTTGGAAAAACATCCATGGCGGCAACGATGGGTGTACATGCTGCAATGTTGGGACGAAAAGTTCTCGTGCTAACCATTGACCCAGCCAAGCGACTGGCCAATTCATTGGGATTACATGAGTTTGGTAACGAAGAAACCCAGATTGACTTATCCTCACTCGGTGCGACAGAAGGTGAACTGTGGGCGATGATGCTCGATGGAAAGCATGCTTTTCATGAACTGATTGATCGGGTGGCTGAAGATGAAGCCACCAAACAAGCGATTTACAACAACAACATTTATCAAAGTATTGCCGATACGATCGTTGGAAACCAGGAATATATGGCGACTGAGAAATTGTATGATGTCATTCATTCTGGTGGGTATGACTTGGTCATTTTGGACACACCACCCGTCAAAAATGCCTTGGACTTTTTAGAGTCTCCCGGGCGGATGGCGCAATTTGTCGACAAGCGAATCATGCAGTGGTTTTTGGCAGACGGTAAAGACAAGGGCATGTTGCGTCGATTGATATCCAGTACCTCTTCTAAAATCTTTGGGTTGTTAGGGCACATTTTTGGCAAAGATTTTCTTGAAGACATCGCGGTATTTTTTCAACACTTTAAAGAGTTATATGAAGGATTTCAAGAACGTCATCAAGCGGTTGAGCAATTGTTCCGAGATCCTAGGACTGGCTTTCTAATCGTTTTTTCTCCGACAGAGCCTGCAGTAGAAGTCGCCAGATTTTTTGTCGATCAATTGCGTGTTCGCAAGATGCCTTTGTTGGGTGCCGTGGCAAACCAATGTCACCAAGCCATACCCAGTTCCCCTGAAGCAACCGAACAGTTGCAACAAATGTGTGATGGATTGGCTACTGATTTGGCTTCCGATACCACCAATCGGATGATGGCCAGAATGCGCAGTGCCCACAATCGTTTGCTGATGCTTCAAGCGTATGAGCAAGGATTGATAGCCAATGTTCAACAAGATTTACTGTCGCATCAAGGATTGCATCAAGTACCCAAAGTAAAAGGGGAAGTGCACGATTTACAGGCATTACACAATGTTGGCCAGTTTTTGATGAACAGTGACCAAGAAAGTGCAACAAAAGGCAAAGAATGACCATGAAACAGGCAATAATAGGCTGTCTTTCGGTGATGGGATTATTGACTTCATCCGTTGCGGAGGCTGTTCGCTTAGCGCTAGAACCACAAAATAGGGTCTATGCGGGTGTGGTCCAAACGGATGGTGGATTGGGAGGTACTGTTTCCATAGAATCTCGTCTGACCCAGTTGATCACTATTAACATGGGTGGTTTTGTCAGTTCGCCGGTGCATTATGGAGATATAGAAAGTCGTGAAGAACAAGACTGGGTAAAACTCAATCATGGATTGTGGGCGGCTCCTGGTTGGAGAATACCCCATCGTTACGGCAAAGGAAACCTCAACTGGGATTTGATTGGTCGCGCGGGATTTGCTTGCTTGTTTACCACCGATGCTTTTCGTGATGATTTGTATTTGATTGATCCCGCTGGATTAGTTGGTGTGGATGGCTATTTGCAATACAAGATTTCTGAAGACCATACCGTCGGGGTTCGTTTTAGCAATAAAATGTTTGCTTATCAACCAGACCTCACTCGTACGTTACAAGGTCTTCCGGTACAACGATTTCAACACGGTATTGAGTTTTTTTGGCAACTCTAAACGGTTTGGTTCAAGTTGCAAATAAAAAGCCCACATCCCGAAGAATGTAGGCTTGGTCGTTTGTTTCAAGAACGTTTTTTAAAGCGCAGAGGCTGCTTTGGCCATTAAGCCTTGTAGGCGTTTGGCGAATCCTTGGGGATCTTTTAACTGACCTTCGGCGATGGCTGCATGATCCAACAATAGGCGAGCAAATGGTTCAATATCCGTGGCGCCTTGGGCGTTCAAACTGGAAAGAGTTTGCACCAAGGGGTGAGAAGGATTGATTTCCAATACTCGTTTGGTATCGGCCATCGCTTGACCTGGATTCAAGGCTTTCATGATGTTTTGGAAGTTTGAACTCATCCCACCATCAGCATCAACCAGTACACTTGGCGAATCGGTCAAACGATTTGACAGACGCACTTCGGAGACATCATTTTCCAAGAGTTCACCCAACCATTCAACCAGTGGTTGTGCCTTGTCTTTGTCTTCTTGTGTTTTCTCATCTTCTTCATCGTCGAATTCACCTTGTGAAACACTTTTGACAGGGGTTTCTTGGTAATCTTGAACGGTCATGGTGACCCATTCATCGACGGCATCGGTAAGCAACATCACTTCCCAATCGCGTTTTTTGAAGCCTTCGAGAATTGGAAGGTTACCAATTTGTTCTGGGTTGGAGGCGTTACTCAAGTACCACAAGGTGTCTTGACCTTCTTTCATGTCGTCTTTCATCTCAGCCAAGGAACGCAATTCACCGTTACTGGCAGTTGTTTTGCATCGGAACAGTTCGACTAGTTTGTCTTTGTTCTTTTGATCTTCGGGGATACCACCTTTGAGCAACATACCCATGTCATTCCAGAAAGTGTTGTATTTTTCAGTGTCATCTTTGGACATTGTTTTCAACATGTCCAGTACTTTTTTGGTCAATTGCTTTTTGATCATCTCAACAACGCGTGTCTTTTGCAAGATTTCACGTGAAACATTGAGTTCGACATCGGGAGAGTCTACGATTCCACAAACAAATCGCAAGTAAGTGGGCAATAAGTCATTGGCATGTTCAAGAACTTGTACGCGCTTTTGGAAGAGGCGCAAATCAACTTTGTAGTTCATGTTGTCCAATTGCAAACTGTGGCGTTGTGGGATGAACAGAACCGCCGAGAAAGAAACACTTCCTTCCATTTTGAAGTGTACGTGGGCGAGGGGTTCTTGGTAGTCCTTGGTCAAGTGCTTATAGAACTCAACATATTCTTCTTCGCTGACCTCGCTCGGATCACGGGTCCAAATGGCTTGTTTTTCATTGAGTTGTTCTTCACCCATGTGGATTGGCCATTGAATGAAACTGGAGTGTTTCTTGGCAATGTTTTCCAAACGATACTGGTCAACAAACTCATGGGCGTCTTCACGAACAAACAACATGATGCGAGTACCGCGTGTATTTTTGTCAGAATCTGCCAAAGAGTATCCAGTGGTGCCATCGGATTCCCAACGAATAGCCTCTTCACCTTCTTTGATGGACAGGGTATCAACAACTACTTTATCAGCAATCATAAAGGCAGAATAAAATCCAACACCAAACTGACCAATCATGCTTTCTAACTTGCCAGCATTGTCCAATCCTTCCATAAATTTTTTGGTTCCTGATTGCGCAATGGTACCCAAGTTTTCGATGACTTCATCACGGGTCATTCCAATCCCATCGTCTTCAATAGTGATTGTTTTGGCTTCTTCATTGAATGAAATGCGAATGCCGGGATTTTCAACAGTACGGAATTCACCTTCTGAAAGTCCAACGAACCGTGCTTTATCGAGAGCATCGCTTGAATTGGACAACAGTTCGCGAAGGAAGATTTCACGATCCGAATAAATAGAATGGGTGACCAGTTTCAAGATTTGTTGTGCATCGGCTTGAAAACTGTGTTGTTCTTTATTGGTTGTGTCTACAACTTCAATAATATCAGGGTTTTGTTCACTCATTGTTAATCTCCTACAAAGATATAGTTGATGGTAAAAATGACGACACCAACGATAGGGTGTCAAGATCATTTGTCAGTGTAGGTACAACAATTAGAGTGTCAAGGTCTGATTTGTCCATCAGCGGCGATTTTTACTGCACTGTTTGGAAAGTCTTCATTGGAGAGAGTGCGAATGAGGTCGACGGCCTTGTGGTCTTGATCGAGTGTTGGAACCCCACGACCGACTTGTTTGGTGGAAATAATTTCACCGGCAATGAAGTTTCCATTGGCATCTAAAGTGGTTTCTAAAATGACACCCATGCCAGCGTATCCAGAGATGTTGAAACGACCATAGGTGGCAAAGTTTCCAAGAGAGTAGGCAATTAGTTTGTTGTTATAGGTTTCGATACCCCGTAGCACATGTGGACCGTGTCCGATGACCAAATCTGCCCCAGCATCAATTACATCATGGGTGAACTTACGCAGGTCTCCTCGATTTTCGCCATAGAATGTTTCTGAACCATTGGGTACGTGAAGCGCTTTTGAACCTTCTGCGCCTCCGTGAAAGGACACGATAACAATGTCATGGGTAGCCGCTTGCGACGCCACCAGTTTCTTGGCGGTATCGTGATCATTTAAATAATGAGATGAACGACTGGTATAAAAGGCAATCATTGCCACCTTGAATCCGTTGACTTCAATCGAAGCGATATCCCCTGGTCGACCAGAATGCGCAATACCTTGTGCATCCAGTAGGGTTTCGGTTTCCAAACGACAGTCACTACCAAAGTCATTGGCGTGGTTATTGGCAGTACTCAATAAATCAAATCCAGCATCTTTGTAGTGTGGTGCATAAGAAGCCGGCGAGCGAAAGGCGTAACATTTACCGGGGGCTGAATTGGCACATTTTTGAGAGGGAGCGGTACCATCACACAGTGGTCCTTCGAGGTTACCAAAAGTGATATCGGCATCTTGTAGAGTGGCTTTGACATCGGTAAAGGAATCGGTACCCCCATTGGCAGGGAGATATCCAGCAGGGAAGTTGGTACCAATCATCATATCCCCAACTGAACGAATACGTAATGTAGCACCTTCTGGAACAGTACTGGCAAAGGTTGCTGGTGCTGAATCCTGACTTTTTTTCATGATTTGTTGAAGTTTTTGATTGTCTTTAGCTTGGGCGAGGTAACCACTCAATTTGGGAAAGTCAGGTTTGGACTGCTCGACAATGCTCCAGTGCTTGACCACTGAATCCCAATCTGCAAGCATCCAATGCGCCCAACCAATTTCCCAGTGACATTCAATTTGTTGCGGAGAGGCTTGTATACACTCTTCAAAAGCTTGGATAGCCGCAGAGAATTGTTTATTTGTCATCTGTTCAATACCCCGTTCGTAAGGGGATTGTACGTTGGCCATGAGGATATTGGTGAGCAGTAGAAACATCAAAAGACTCCTATGGTCAATAATTGACCATTTTATGAGGGTGAGAGGTCGATTTTTTCGCTAAAATCCGTTACAATGTATAAGGATGTGATATAACATATCCTATCGGAATTTACCTAATTCCAACGATTTTCAACGGAGAAATATTCATGCCAGAGATTGCAAAAAATTTATTGGAAATAGACATTCAAGATGAAATGCGTGTATCCTACCTCGATTATTCGATGTCGGTGATTATTGGACGTGCATTACCTGATGTTCGAGATGGACTCAAACCGGTACACCGCCGAATCTTGTATGCGATGTTTCGAGAGGGCAATCTTTCCAGTCGTCGTTTTTCTAAATGTGCTGGGGTTGTCGGTGAAGTATTAAAGAAATACCATCCACATGGTGACTCTGCGGTATATGATGCCTTGGTTCGGATGGCACAACCTTGGAATATGCGTGTTCCGTTGGTCAATGGTCAAGGGAACTTTGGTTCGGTTGATGGAGACCCAGCGGCCGCCTATCGTTATACCGAGTGTAAAATGCAGCGCGTTGCTGAATTATTGCTCAAAGACATCGACAAAGACACTGTGGATTTTACCCCCAACTTTGATGGTAGTGTTGAAGAACCAATCGTTTTACCAGCCGCTTATCCAAATCTGTTGGTGAATGGGTCAGACGGTATTGCTGTGGGAATGGCGACCAAAATCCCTCCTCACAACTTGGGTGAAGTGATTGATGGTTGTGTGGCAATGATTGAAAATCCTGACATTGCGCTTCCTGATTTAATGCAGATCATTCCTGGGCCCGATTTTCCAACGGCTGGTCATATTCACGGTAAATCAGGCATCTACCAAGCCTATGAAACTGGTCGTGGTAAAGTGATTATGCGTGGGAATGTTCACTTTGAAGAAATGAAAAATGGAAAGTGGTCAATTATCATTGATGAATTGCCATTCCAAGTCAACAAAGCTCGTTTAGTGGAAGATATTGCCAACTTAGTCAAGCAAAAGAAAGTAGATGGAATCACTGCACTTCGCGATGAAAGTGACCGTAAAGGAATGCGCGTAGTGGTAGAATTGCGACGTGATGTCGTCAAAGAAGTCGTTCTCAACCACTTGTATAAAAGTACCTCTTTACAAAATACTTTCGGTATCAACATGTTGGCGATTGTGAATAATCGTCCAATGACACTGGGACTCAAAGATATTTTGACCAAGTATATTGCTCACCGTCGCGATGTGACGATGCGTCGATGCCAATTTGATTTGCGTAAAGCGCTTGCTCGTTTACATCTATTAGAAGGGTACTTGATCGCTTTGGACAACATTGACGAAGTGATTCGCATTGTTCGCTCCTCGAAAGATGGAAATGAAGCCCGTCCTCGTTTGATGGAATCGTTTGGTCTAAGTGAAATCCAAGCACAAGCCATTTTGGATATGCGTCTACAACGACTGACCGGTTTGGAAAGAGACAAGATTGTTGCTGAACAACAAGAGTTAATGGCCTTGGTCGAAGAACTGCGCGCAATTCTTGGCTCGGAAACGCGTTTGATGGAAGTTATCAAAGAAGAATTGATTGAGGTTCGTGAGCGTTTTGCAGATCCTCGTCGCACGCGTATCCAAGATGCTGTAGAAGACATTTCCATTTTGGATTTGATTGAAGACGAAGAGCAGGTCATTACATTGTCGGTTCGTGGATATATCAAAAGAATGTCGAATGATGAGTTTCAAGAACAACGTCGTGGTGGAAAAGGTAAAAGAGGTATCAAATCGAACAAAGAAGATGCTGCCAAAGATCTGTTTATGGCCAACACCCGCAGTGATTTATTGATCTTTACAACCAGTGGTCAAATGTTCAAATTACCGGTGTATAAAATTCCAGAAACCTCTCGGAATGCTGCAGGTACACCAATTATCAATCTCATTCCGATCGACAAAGAGGACCGAGTAGCGACCGTGATTCGTGTGGCCTCCTTTGAGGATGAGACATTGGATTTGGTGTTCTGTTCAACCAACGGTTTGGTCAAACGAACTGCCCTTACCGAATACAAGAATGTGCGAAAAAGTGGTCTTCGAGCGTATAGTTGTGCCGAGGGTGACCATTTGTTGAATGTATTGTTGGTCAATGAAGAATCCAACATTTTGATGAATACCACTGGTGGAAAATCGATTCACTTTAAAGGAACCGACGTTCGACGAATGGGAAGAAGTACCCGTGGTGTAAAAGGCATTACGCTTTCTGAAGGTGATACGATCGCTGCGATGGTGGAGGTTACTGGTGATACAGAACACAAACGTTTACTCACCGTTACCGAGCGTGGTTATGGAAAAAGAACCGCTCTCACTGAATACCGACAACAAACGCGTGGCGGAAAAGGTATTATCGATATTCAAACAGGAGAACGCAATGGCGCCATTGTAGGATCGTTGATTGTTGAAGATACTGATCGCATTATGTTGATTTCTGAAAAGGGATTGATCATCAAAATGCCTGTCTTAAATATTCGAGATCAGTCTCGCAATACAAAAGGAGTGACTGTAATGCGCATCCCAGAAGATGACAGGATCGTCAGCATCGCTAAAGTTTTAGAAGATGAAGAAGAGGACACAACACAAGAAGAAAACAGTGTTGATACTGTACTTTCAACTGATGAAACGGATCAAGCAACAGAATAGATCTGTACTTTAGACTACTCAAACACGTTCAAATTTATTACAGTGAATTGTATGAAACAATTCTTTTTAGGACGTGTGTCATGAAAACCATTTACAAAGTATCATCCTTTTTGCTGACGACAGGAATCCTTGTAGGCTCCTTCGTTGGCTTTTGGTTTGGTCCTTGGTCGCCAAATTTGGATCACCGAGCGCGAACATTGATTGTCGAAGATCATTTAGAGGAAGGTGTTGCTCTTTTTCAGTGGAAAGCTGAATATGCCTTGTCAAAGGAAGCCAAGCACACCGCTTTGTGGAATGCCGCACGGACTGCCGCTTTACGTTCTGAATCGATCAGTTGGATCAAAGAGTTGCTGAATCGGTGTTTGGAAGAGGAAGACTTTCTGTATCGTGCGGATGCGCATGCCCAATTGGCCACGTTGTTGTTTGAAGAGTTACCACGGGAATCGATAAAACATTGGGAATGGGCGTTGTTTTATGGTCATGATCGCGATGAGTCGGTCAGTTGGCGGGTTCGTTTGGCGATGGCACTGGAAGCAGAAGGCAAAACGACTGAGGCCATTGATGTCTGGCAAGAAGCACTTGGCTACCCAGCTTCTGAAAGAATGGCACACATGGTCTTAGGACGATTGTTGTTGACCGATGATCCAGATATGTCCGTATATCACTTCCAAAAGGCAAAACAGTTGACCGAGCAACAAGATCAAGCCGCAGAACTTGGTTTTAGAGTCGCCCAGTTTGAAGTCGAATATATGGAAAACCTTCACTAGATTTCAAAGGTGTCACGATATTTCTGTTGAAAGTCGTATTTTAATCGATTTTGACAGGACTTCTTCTGTCCTCTCTGTCCAATCAAGGTTCAATACGATATAGGTTCTCCAAAACGCTAGATACTTGGAGAGTAAATGAATCAAGAGCAGTCACAAAGTTGGTTTACCAGAGCACAAAATATTATTCCCGGTGGGGTCAATTCGCCTGTACGCGCCTTTAATGCTGTTGAAGGAACACCACCCTTTATCGTTTCTGCAGAGGGTGCTCATATGATCGATGAAGATGGTCATCGATACATTGACTTGATTGGATCTTGGGGACCAATGATTGTGGGTCATGCTCACCCAGAAGTTGTAGAGGCTATTCATCAAACTGCCATGACTGGAACATCGTTTGGAGCGCCCACTAAGGCAGAAGTTTTGTTTGCTGAAGAGTTGTGCGCTGCTCACCCCGTATTGGATATGGTTCGTTTGTGTTCTTCTGGTACAGAATCTACGATGCATGCTATTCGGTTGGCACGTGGATATACCCAACGTGATGTCATTGTCAAAATTGATGGATGCTATCATGGAGCCCACGATGCTGTGTTGGTTGAAGCCGGGTCTGGTGTGGCGACCTTTGCTAAACCTGGATCGGCTGGGATCCCCAGTGCAATTGCTGAATTGACCCGAACAGCTCCCTTTAATGATTTGGAAGTGATTAAACAGCATTTAGAAACCAATGAAGTAGCTGCGGTGATTTTAGAGGCGGTGCCTGGCAATATGGGCTGTATCGTACCACAATCTGCTTATTTACAAGGACTGTCCGCACTGTGTAAAGAGCATGGGACCTTGTTGATTGTCGATGAAGTGATGACCGGATTCCGTTTGGCCAAGGGTGGTGCCTGTGAACGATTGCAGATTGATGCTGATTTGGTCACCTTGGGCAAAATTGTTGGTGGTGGTTTACCATTGGCAGCATTTGGTGGGCGTCGAGAAATTATGGAATGTTTGAGTCCACTGGGTTCGGTTTATCAGGCAGGGACCTTATCGGGGAATCCTCTGGCAGTTGCCGCAGGACGTGCTACGCTGAATCTTTTAGGTGATCATGTCTATACAGAACTAGAAGAAAAAGCCGTTCGCATAGAAGAAGGTATCTTGCCGTTGACCGAACGATTTCCGATTTCTTTTGCCCGCGTAGGATCAATGTTTACGTTGTTCTTCAGAGATCAAGCACCCCAAAACTTTGATCAAGTCAAAGAGTGTGATTTTGCTTTGTTTGGCTCGTTTCACCGTAAAATGCTTGAAAAAGGTGTCTACTTTCCACCTTCGCAGTATGAGGCGGTATTTTTATCCAATGCCTTACATGAACAAGATATTCAACAGATTATCGATGGGGTTCATGAGGTCATCGAAGCATTATTTGCCACATAATATTTCTGTTATGAATCAACCCAGTATGATGCAAAGACTGGCACAAGCGATCGCCTTGGGATCACAGTTTATCGGTATTTTTGTGGCGGCAATTGCTATTGGGAGAGGGAGTGACTATCTTTTGGGAACTGATCCACTGGGGATCCTTTTCGGTGTAATGCTTGGATTGACCGGTGGGATCATGTCATTGTTGCGACATCAAGAAACAGAATCTCCTGACGATGGTTCCGCCGATGTTTAAGAAAGTGATTCGAAACTACATTGTTGTGAGCCTACTGTTATTGATGATCCTAGGCGTTCTAGACGATCCTGACTTTGTCTTGGGGACGGCATTTTCACTGGTGGTTTTTGGTATCAACTTACGTTTGATTATATTTTCGGTAGACTCGATGGTAACAGCATACCAGACTCAAGGACATGCAGGGATTACATTGGTCTCATTTTTACGGTTCTTCTTCTTTGTACTCTTTATTCTGTTGATTTTCCTTGCATTTGGATGGGTTCCCGTGTTAATAGGCAACAGTATTTCTGTGGGGACCATTTTGGCAACTACACTGATACACTCAATTTTTTCCATCAACAACAACGAGAAGGAACAGTCCAATGAGCGCACCAGGTAGTACTGAGTACAAGTTTTGGTTTGAAGCACTGATGCCAGATCAACATAAAATGGTGGTTGATATGCTTGGTGGTG
>CAKZLX010000373.1 GCA_937127265.1 uncultured Pseudomonadota bacterium | reverse complement strand
GAGGATTGCTGGAGCCGGCATCGCGCGTGGAAACTTGCCCATCTTCAGTCACCACAAACAACACACCAGCACCGTAGTCGGCAATGACCCATCCGTTACCACTCGGAGGACGAACCAAGTCCATCGGCCAACGCATCAAGAAACCATCATCGGACTGATCGTATACAACTGAAGTTTGATTGCCATCTACCACTGATAGAGAACCGGTGACCCCATAATCTGTACGGGTAAAGTAGATGGTGCCATCAGATTCGATAAATAGGTTTTGGACATCGGGTAGTTGCTTGGGGTACTCACTGCGCATTTCAGATACAGGGTCCCAAATATAGACCTTATTACCGCCTTGGGCTGAGCAATAAATCGTCCCATCAGGGTGGGCAAACAAGTCCCAAGGTCGTTGAGGTACCCGAAAAGCCTGTGTTGCCTCTTTGCTTTCTAAACTCGGTGTGGCGGTATCATCAATGCTGTTGGTGTCAGTGCCGTTAGCATTTGTGGAAGGTGTGGCAAATCCTTGCTCTTTGGGGGCGCCGCAACCAACGACAAATAAACTGAGCCAACTCATCGCCCAACAGAATTTTTGAAAACGACTCATACGTCCTCCAAAGTGTATGGGTATTGTACTGTATTTGAAATAAAAATGGGACACTTCTTGACCGTGACTTTATCTAGGGAATAGGCTAATGGCTTGAAATGGATTGGTTAATCATGGAATGGTCTGTGCTTCAGCATGTATGTGTTGGGCTCTTTGGGGTGTTGCTGTTGGTATCGGGTACACGTTTGTACCGCTATTCTATCATCACCCCAGGTGCTGGGATTGGTGCCTATGTTGGTGTGGTAATGACTATGGGATTTTCTGAGTCAATCCAACTATTGGGTATTGGAGGATGTGCGGTCATTGGTGTGGTCACCATGTTGTTGGTGGAGAAATTGGCGATCGCAATTTTATGCGCCTTACTTGGAGGGGCGCTCACGCAATATGGGGTGCCTTATTATTTGGGTATCGCTACGGAATGGTACTGGGTAATCGTGGGTTCGGTGGTTGGGGGTATTTTTTTTACACCCATCTTTCCTAAACTGCTTCCTCTGTGGATGTCGATGGCAGGCGCAGGGTGCATCAATTGGTCGATGCATCAACCACGCAATATGGAATGGTTTATCGGACTTACCATTTTGGGCACTTTGATACAATGGTTTTTTGGTGCCAAGGTACGTGATATAGAAGAGACATAATCTTTATCCATCTTGGATGTACCATGAAATACAACGATATTCCAAATACCAATACACTATTGACACTTCCCAGTATCTCTAGTATCCCACCGGATTGGGCTGTCAGTATCTTACGGGAATTGACCAATGATGTACGCGATCAAATCAGAGCGGGATTGATCAAGAATACTTGGTCACTGGATGATTGGGATCGACAAATCCAAATGCGGGTCCAGACAGCCCAGCAACTTCGATATCAACCGGTGATCAACGCCACAGGAATCGTGGTTCACACCAACTTAGGACGGGCACCCTTACCTGCAGAAGTAGTCTCTTATATGCAATCGGTGAGTGGCTATACCGATTTGGAATTGCAATTGGAAGATGGTAAACGAGGTGGTCGTCTAGCGGGGATTCGTCAAAAAATCTGTCAACTGACCGGTGCCGAAGATGCGGTGGTGGTCAATAACAATGCGGCGGCAGTGTTGTTAGTGTTGTCAGCGCTGTCTTCAAATCGTTCGGTCATCGTTTCCAGAGGAGAACTGGTGGAGATTGGTGGCAGTTTTCGGATTCCCGATGTCATCCAGCAAGGTGGGGCGATTCTCAAAGAAGTGGGGTGTACCAATCGTTTGCATCTCTATGATGTAGAGCAGGCGATTGATACCGATACTGGTGCCATCTTACGGGTGCACACCTCTAATTATCGCATTGTGGGGTTTACTAGTCAACCGACACGTAAAGAGGTTTGTCAGTTGGGACAACGTTATGGTGTTCCGGTGGTTGAGGATTTGGGTTCGGGATTGTTGTCTGCTGCCCCCAATGTTCCGTGGAAAGATGAATTGGAACGAGAAGAGTCAATCGCTCGGGCATTGCATGAAGGTGTTGACGTCGTCACTGCCAGTGGAGATAAATTGCTCGGTGGTGTTCAAGCGGGCTTGATTATTGGTAAACAGAAATGGATTGAAAAATGTCGCAAGCATCCACTCTATCGTGCTTTGAGATTAGACAAAACCATACTGGCAGGACTGGAAGCCACCTTACAGATGCATTTGGAAGGTCGACAACAAGAGATTCCAGTGTGGGACTATTTGCAGAGAAGTGCCGAAACTTGTCATCAGATTGCCCAGTCAATTGCCACTGGTATCGAGGGGGTATCGATTGAGCCTAGTCAGTCTTTGGTAGGTGGAGGTGCTTTGCCCGAGCGGTGTTTGGATACTTGGGCAGTGGTTTTATCTAGTGTAAAGGTGGAAAAGGTTGCTAAACAATTGCGAACTGGTACACCAGCGATCATGGCACGCATTCAACAAGACAGTGTTTGGCTTGACGTACGCACAATTGCTCTTGAAGAAGTCTCAATGGTTCGCCAAAGGCTCCAAGAAATTCTCCGATAACCAAAATAATTATTGTTGGAGGTTGACAAAGCCTATTTTGTACCTTATTCAATAAATATATAGAATACTAAAAGATGGAATACAAATGAACTCCAATCGTGAACTTAAAAATGCTCGCTACACTGCCTTTGCTGAAATGGGTAAAGTGTTTGCCAATGCGCGTAGACTTGAAATCATCGATGTGCTAATTCAACGGCCACGATCGGTAGAAGAGATCGCTACTAGTATACAACAATCGGTCGCTAGTACCTCTCAACATTTGCAAGTCCTCAAACGTACCAAAGCCGTCAACACAGAGCGCCAAGGTACCACCATTATCTACAGTCTTGCCGAAGGAACACTGGAAGTCTTCGTCGCCATGCGTAAACTAGCGGATGCCATCAATCCTTCTCTCCAAGTGTTACAGCAACAACGCAGTATACCATCGGTCACTTTTGAACACGTCCAACATGTTCTCCAAGAATCCAGTGCGGTATTGTTGGATGTTCGTACGGTGGCTGAGTTTGAAAATGGTCACATCGAAGGTGCCATCAACATCCCCTTGTTGGAATTGCAAAATCGGGTCGGAGAGCTCCATCTTCATCAAAAAGTTATCGTCACCTGTCGCGGTCCCTACTGTGTATCTTCCGATGAAGCCGCCAAGTTTCTTTCGGAGAAAGGCTTTTCGGTTTCTCGCTATGACGATGGGGTTGGCGAGTGGTGTGTTCTAGGCGGCAAACTCTGTACCACATTTGATTGTCATTAATTTTTCCCTGCTCAGTCAGGATTTTCACAACGAGATTTGGAGGCTATCATGAATCTCAAAATTCAACACTTCTTCGACACGGCCACATCTACCCTCAGTTATGTTGTTTGGGATGCCGATACATCCGATGCTGTTATCATTGATCCTGTTTTGGACTACGATCCAGTCAACATGAAGTTTTCCGAGGATTCCATCGAAGAACTCTTGGGGTTTGTAACCAGTAACGATTTGACTGTACGCCACGTTTTAGAAAGTCACATTCATGCTGATCACATCACTGGAGCGGCACGTTTACGTGAGAAACTGGGTGCCAAATTGGTCGTGGGTTCTTTGGTTCCATTGATTCAAGAAACTTTTGTGCAAATGTTGAACCTTGATGGCTCTGAAGTCAATCCTGAAATCTTTGATGTCTTGTTGGATGACCAAGAAGAAATGACTTCGGGCTCTTTGACGATCAAAGCCATCCACACTCCCGGTCATACACCAGCTTGTACCACTTACCAAATTGAAGATGCCATCTTTACGGGTGACACCTTGTTTATGCCTGATTTTGGTACTGGACGTTGTGACTTTCCCAAAGGATCTTCTGAAACATTGTACAACTCGATTCAAAAACTCTACCAATTGCCAGATGAAACTCGTGTGTTCGTAGGGCATGATTACCAGCCAGGTGGTCGTGAATTGGCTTTTGAAACCACCATTGGTACCTGTAAAACCACCAGTAAGAACTTAAAAGTCTCCACTTCCAAAGAAGAATTTGTAGCTTTCCGCGATCAACGTGATGCGACTTTGAACCTGCCGCGTCTCATTTTTCAAAGTGTGCAACTGAATATCCGTGCTGGTGCTTTGCCCGCCAAAAGTGAGAACGGGATTCGGATGATGTGCTTACCGATCTTGGGAGAATAAGATGTTTTGGTTGTGGTTGGCTTGTACACAAGAGCCCGCGACTGAGCAAGCCGCGGGGGT
>CAKZLX010000372.1 GCA_937127265.1 uncultured Pseudomonadota bacterium | reverse complement strand
GGTTTCAATCACAGAGAGACCAGTGGATGGGTCTTGAGAGAGAAAACGGTCTTCGACCCACTCTCTTGTGTTGTCGCGGATCTCACGTTCTTCATCGGTGAGCATGCTGTCAATGTTGTAGAAATCTAAACCTTCAAATGGGCTGGACATAGAGAACCTCGCATGGTGTGAATATCTATTTAATTAGTAACCGATCTAGCCTTTCAAGGCATTGAGGTGAATGGAAAATGTCGGCATTATTATGCTATACAACCAATCTAAAAAATAACAGAGCACCAATGGTACTCTGTTGTTTCTGTCAATTGCAATCTATTCAGAACTACATAAGCAAAGCAACCTTACCAAGTGTTGGCTAGGATTGCGATGGATTACATCAACTGTTCAAACTCAGGGTAGATTGTTGGATCAACCATTCCATCAATACGATTGACTTTCAAGAAGTCCTTTTCGATTTTCTGAACGACATTGCTGGCGAGCATGGCGATATTTGCATCGATGTCGTGACTGGCGACATGTTGGAGTGCTTCGATGGTTTGAGTGACAACTTGTGGATAGCGCAGACCGTAGATGACTTGTTTTGAGTCTTCCAGCATTGTCCAGATGTCATCTTCTTTCATGTTGTGCTCTAATAATTCACTCAAACATTCGATGGATTCGGTTCGTATCAGGGCGTGTACGTCCGAAAGAGCATGTAAAAAGATTCGCATGACTGCAGAGAATGTCAGGGTTCCCTGTACTCGGCGTATCCAACTGTTTGATTTGGTTTGGGTGGCACGGAAGGCAAGGATTTGCATTAAGTTTTTGGCTATACTGGGGTCATGTTGGTTTGCCAAGATAGCATCAACTAGATATGCGTTCACTTCAGACACGTTCTCAAATAGAAGAGTGTCGTAACTATTGTCAAATTTCATCGGATCGGTAGAGGTAAGCCCTGTGATGGCTGTGTTCAGTATTTCGTGCATGGGGATTCTTTCGGAGGGAGGAAGGTGGAAGAATTGTGGGATATGAGAGATTGTTGATGTGAGGGATCGTCAACTGTATTCATCTTAATGTATTCGATCGATCCTGCAAGGATATTGTTAAAAAAAATGGAGAAGAAATGAAAGTTTTATTGGTCAATGATGATGGTTTCGATGCTTTGGGCATCCAGTCCTTGTATAATGCTGTAGGGAAGTGGGAAACAATTTTACTCGCACCCAGTACTGAACAATCAGCCAAGGGGCATTCTTTTACCATGTCCTCTCCTTTATACTTGACCAAAGTGACCAATAGCCAATTTCACCTCAGTGGAACACCTGCAGATTGTACGTATTTTGGTCTGAATTATTTGTGTCCAGATGTTGATGTCGTACTGTCTGGTATTAACATGGGTGCCAATCTTGGTACCGACATTTACTATTCAGGGACAGTAGCCGCTGCGCGTGAAGCTTTTTTAAAAGGAAAAAATGCTTTTGCTTATTCCGTGATGGAGGATGCAAATTATGAATCGGAAGCACAACGTGAGTTGGTCTACCAGCGTGCGGCCCTACTGGCAGTTCAAATTATGGAGCAGGTGCTTGAACAATCAACGGCAGTACAATTGTGGAATGTCAATTTTCCCGCCTCATCGTTGTTAAAAAATGAGGTGCCTAAAGTGTTGATAAAGCCATTGGGGCATCGTGAATATCAAGCTACGGTTCATCCCAAACAAGACCCCCGTGGTAGAGAATATTTTTGGATTGGTGGTCCACCAAAGGAACAAGACCCTTCTGACACCGATGTGTATTGGTGTAAGCAAGGTTATGTGGTGATGACACCGTTGCAATTGGATTGTACCAGTCACAGTGACATGGTCGCACACCAAGGTTGGACGCCAACATTACAGTTGAACTGATACCAACAAGTGGCTGAGAGTATCCCTAGTATTAAGAGAGCCCTAACAAACCTTTGATCATCGGTTTGAACTCAGTGGTTACCGCATCGATGCCAACTGTGAGAGCAAAATAAATGGCTCCACCAGCAATTAATAAAGCAACCGGTGTCAAGATGATACCAGCAATTAGACTGAGACCATCCTTTTCCAGTAAACTGGCCGCCATCACGAATATGACAAATGAAGGGGCAGTGTTGGTCAATGGAATCGGAAGGGTCATGAAGGCTGCCATGATAATGATAATCAAACCCATCATGCGATACAGATTAGAGACTTGATTTTCCAAACGGGGCCGCACAAAGTATTCTACAAACCGAAACAAAGAGGCACCATTCTTTAAGGAAAAATCCAATAGACTGTATTTCAAGGTTCGGTTACGCATTTTTTCTGGCAATTGCGGCGTTTTGTATCCGCGGAGCATCTGGGAACCGAGCACGATCATCATAATCCCAAAGGGTGTGGCATAGCCGGGAGCAGGAATCGGAAGAGCGGCAGGAAAGGCCAATAACAACAGCAACATCCCGAAGCCTTTTTCACCAAAGGCGTCACTGAGTTCTCCAAGTGTACAGTCCTTACCGTCTAAACTTTCAATAAAATTGGTGAGGGTTTGAGAGAGTGAAGTATGTTCTGTGGTCATAATGGTGTCCTTCTGAGGGTGATGAGACAATTCGCCAAATCAATGCGACAACATTATATTCCA
>CAKZLX010000371.1 GCA_937127265.1 uncultured Pseudomonadota bacterium | reverse complement strand
TTGAAGCTGAAACCTACCGGTTGGTCAAAGGACGAGATGCACTCAGGAGTGTCCGTCAAAATACTCGAGCATTGTTAGAAGCCAAAGCAGCATTGGCTGTGGAAAATCCACGGATTGTTTTACAATACATCGTTGGCTCAAACAATGTTGCCGAGGCTGAACGCTTTCGTACAGAGTGGGTTAAATTTGCCAATAGTCTTGACTTACCTTTCTTCGTGTCTGCCGGTCAAGTGCCTTCGGGGACAAGCGATGGTATCTTCTTTCGGCAGTTGGATTGCTCAAGTGAAGAAGAACAACAACGAGAAACAGAAGTCTTTGTGGAAGCGATGCAGCGAATGGGTGTTTCTTTTCCCCAACATCAACCGCGTGTTGAACTTCACATTGGCTTACAACCGTGTTCGGGCTTTTGGAAATCACCAACCATTGATTGGCAGGGAAATCTGACGATGTGTACCCGTGATAATACTTTGGAAAACAGGTTGGGGAACGTTGTACAAACCCCTTTTTCCAAACTGTGGTGGGGAGAAGCACAACGTCATAATCGTCAACGGGTAGCCCAAGCCGATTACAGTGGGTTGTCACTGTGTGAAACATGTTTTGTACCCCAGTCTTGTAACCATTCTACGATTTCCAAAACGGAAATCGACTCTTATCAACATAGCGTTCCCAAGACGGTTCAGGAGCGAGGATGATTCGTCAACGGATTGGTAATCTGTTGGAAAGGGTTCTCGATGCCAATCAGATGCGTCGTGCCCCCGGTTTGCCTACCCAAATTCACATGTCGGTCATCGATCGATGCTTTCTGCCTTGTAAACACTGTGACATTTGGAAAAATACCGATGCAGAGTTGCCAACGGATTTTTGGATTGATGCCATTGATCGATTGGGACAGTGGTGTGCCCCGACAGGTATGAACTTTGTTGGTGGAGAGCCCTTGATGCGGTCTGATTTGGAGACGTTGATTGCCCGTGCCAAACATTGGGGTTTTACCACCTCTTTTAATACCAACGCTTGGTTGGTAACTCCCAAACGTGCTGAAACAATTGCTCAATCTGGGATTGATTTGGTTTACATTTCCTTGGATGGGTTTTCAGAACAGACCGTGGATTATTCCAGGGGGAAGAGTGGTTCTTTTCAAAAAGCACTGGAGGCGGTTAACTTTCTACAAGGCTCGGGGGTTCAAGTAGCCATCGCTTCGGTTTTGCACAGTCAAAATCAAGCAGAAGTGCCTGCGTTGGTACAGTTTGCCGAAGAAAAGGGAATGACCATTATCTTTCAACCCCTATACCAGAACTTTGGCAATGTGGAATACAATCGGGACTGGTGGAAAGATTCTGCCTTCTTTCCTAAAAGTCAAATCGAACGTCAACAGATGGCATCTCGTTTGGATTGGTTGACCACCCGATCGATGAAGGGGAATGTAGTGGTCAATTCTCCGTCACAGTTGCAGGCAATGAAATGGTACTTTCTGCATCCCAGTGAAGATGCGGGTGTTTCTTGTCGTGCAGGACATTCCGATTTATCGGTTGACCCCCAAGGGCGTATTCGACTGTGTTACTTTTTGGATGTGGTTGGTGATTTTCATTCTGGGGTACCGTTACCAGAAATTTGGAATCATCGCGCTACCATGAAACGCCGTTGGGAGGTCCCAAGATGCTCTCGAAGTTGTTCGTTGCTCAATTGCAATTTTGCCGAAGGATAGATGATGATGTTCTCTACCGTACAATTTCCCTGTGGAAAAATAGCCCCTAATCCGTTTGTATTGGCTCCTTTAACCAATCAGCAATCATTTGAAGATGGCAACTTATCTCCCGAAGAAAGTCATTGGTTGAGGATGCGGGCTCGGGGTGGCTTTGGACTGGTTACCACCTGTGCAGCTTTTGTTGAACGGGCTGGCAGCGGATTGGACAATCAAATGGGCATCCACAAAGGGTTGAATAGTAAGTCGCATCAGGCATTACATACCTACATCCATCAGCAGGGTGCTTTGAGTATCGTACAATTGTATCACGCTGGCTCCCGTGCGAATTTGCAACGCAATGGTGGTGTTGCGTTAGTGCCGGATGCATCTGCACATCCAGAACGAATGGCTAAAAGTTTGTCGTTGACTGATATTCAAACGATTGAGAACCAGTTCATATCGGCGGCGGTATTGGCGAAAAGTTGGGGCTATGATGGTGTACAATTGCATGTGGCCCACGGGTATTTATTGTGTGAGTTTCTCTCCACGTTGAACCAACGAACCGATCAATATGGTGGGTCACTGGCCAATAAGACGCGGATTATTCAACGAATACTAGAAGAGATACGAGGACGTTGTGGGAGTGACTTTTTGATTTCGGTGCGTCTATCCCCAGAGCGCTTTGGATTGAACACTGCGGAGGTGTTGGAAGTCGCTCAACATCTGGTCAACCTACAAATTGTGGACAACCTGGATTGGTCTCTTTGGAATGTCGACAAAGTGGTCGATGGAACCTCACTCTTAACTCAAGTGATGGGATTGCAATATAGCCAAGGAGACTATCGATGTATAGTCTCTGTTGCTGGCAACATTCAGTCTAGTCAGAAGGTGCAGCATCTCTTAAACGAAGGTGTCGACATGGTCAGTATTGGTCGAGGTGCGATTCTTCATCATGACTTCCCCAAACGTTGTCTGGCGTCTGATTTTCAGATTCGTTCTCTTCCTATTTCTAGGGTGGACTTGTTGACAGAAGGTGTTTCCAGTCATTTTGCAAAATATCTGACGCGTTGGGATAATTTCGTTGCACAATAAGTTAGACCTAGCATTTACACAATATAGAAATACAGGTTGTGAACCGACTACCAAACGATTACCTTGCCTATATCAATATAAGAAGTTTGTAAACGATGTGCTTAGGCATTTGAGATTGTGAACAACAGATTGGATAGGGGTATGCAGTGTCATTTGATGATGAGATTATAGAAGACTTTCTGATTGAGTCAGAAGAAAATCTCGAAACATTAGATAATTGTCTAATGGCAATTGAAAATGGTGAGGATGGAGATGTAGACGCTATTTTTCGTGCGATGCATTCAGTGAAGTCTGCTGCTGGATTTTTGGAAATTGTCACCTTGGAAAAAATAGCCCATTCTGCCGAAACCAGTTTGTCGTTTGTCAGAGACTCTGGTCGTGTGTTGACCAAAGAAGATGTGGATGTCTTGATTGAATCGACTGGGGTGGCGCGCGAGATTTTGGAAGGTTTCAAGAATGGTGAACCCTTTGCAGAATCAGATATCGAAGCGTTAATGGTTCGGTTGAAGGCGATGGAACAACGAATGGAATCCCCTGATGAAGCCTCTGAGGAAGACAGTCATGATAGTGAAGGTGAAGAGAGTGAG
>CAKZLX010000370.1 GCA_937127265.1 uncultured Pseudomonadota bacterium | reverse complement strand
CCGTTCAATCGTGAATCCAATCTATGGAGCCAAAATTGCTGGACGTGAAGGGACTTGGGACATTGGAGTGCTCTCGGCGTTAGATCGACAACCGAAAGCCTCGGTACACGAATTCGGTGCGTTGGGATTTGATGAGGATACAATTGCAGAGAACATGGCACAATCTACCTATCTACGACTACGCAAAGATGCCCTTTCAGCGGGATTCATTGGGGTCTTTGCCACTGATAAACGAATTGTGCAAGACACACAGTCGCTGGGTTTTAACGATGTTCTGGGATTAGACTTTCGTAGCAATATTGGCACCACCACCATTCTGCAAGGCTTTTCGAGTACCTCTGTGACAGGAACGCCAGAGACCTCCGAAATTGGTCATCGACACAAACTACAACTCTCTAGAAGTCCCGACTTGGGTCTTGGATACTCACTGATATTGAATGCCTCTAGCCCTGAGTATCGCCAAGAGATGGGCTTCCTGACCCAGTCTGGTCTCCAAACGATTTCCTTAAATACCCAATACATTCGTCAAGTGGGATTAGACTCTTTGTGGAAACCGAGTATCAATATCTATGCCAAAGAAGAGTTCGATGCTGACGGAGTTTTGGAAGTCAGTCATGCGCAGGAATTAAACCTCAAAGGTCTACACACCCTCTCGGGAAAAGCCGGCTGGGGTTCAGAAACTTATGGACTCAACACCGTCTCCGGAATGTTTGGACAGGCCAATTGGCGTGCCAGAATGAATGCTCGATTGAATACCGTACTTCAATATGACTACGACACCTCATTGGATTACGGTACGGGAGAACAAGCCCAAAACCAGCAAGTTGCCTTGGAGTGGTTGTGGCGCCCCCAGTCCAACCTACGACTGGATATTGACTTGGCACAACAGTGGTACAGGCTTGAAAGCGCTCAAACAAACAGTATCCAACGAGTCTATACTCGCCTCAACTGGCAATTCTCACAATACCTTGGCACCCGTGTCATTGGACAAACTGTGCAATCGAGTCAATCGACAGCCGGTGGTTTAGACTCTGTCTTTGGTTCATTTTTGTTGAGTTATATCCGCAATCCGGGAAATGAAATTTATCTGGGAGCCACTTGGAATTGGACACCAGATAGCACCAATATCCCAATGGAGCCGAACACTTTTCAAACTGATGACTTGCTGTTGCAACAACAAATGTTGTTTGCCAAGTGGACCCACCTCTTTCAGTACTAATCTCGTCCTTGAACCTTGCAGGCTAATCCAATGGATAGATTTGACCAAACTCTTTGGGTAGTTCGTTGATTTGCACTCCTTGCAGGGAAGCCAAACGAGCTTGTTCTACTTGGGTAGAGTGATATCCCTGTCCCGTCACCAGTACAAAAGTAAATGGTGTTGTGGTGGTTTCACAAGAATTTAGTGACATGATAACCTTGGTGGTCACAACAAATCCACCCATCGGTCCCTTATTGGTTTGTTGCTCGACCGATAATACCCCTTGTAGACCATTGCTATCGGTACACACTCCTTCTCGCACAGCAATTTGTTGGGGTTGCAGTACCCGAACCAATTCATTTCTGATAGTTTGAGAATTGGTAGTGGTACTTTGCAGATACAATGGATGTTGGTGGCGTAAATCGATGGCCTTTTTAGCCAACGTCCGCTCTTGTTGTGTAGTCGATTGCCCCCAGTGCAAAGGCGCTTCTGTTAAACTTTCAAGCAGTTTCATTTCTTGTAGCAAAGGTGTTGATAACTCTTGGAATGACGCTCTCAACACCGCAAACGATGACATCTCATCTGTGTCGAGAGCCAATTGATACAACCGTTGCAACTCACCAGCAGTTTGTTGGTGGCGAATTTGCATTTGCTTTTCCAGATCGGAGGCCGCCATACAAGCCAAGGCGCGATAGCCATCTTTGGCTTGGTGAATCGGTTCAATCGTGCGAATGAGATGATTATAGTCAAAATGACTTTCCACAGTACTCACGGAATCAAATGTCGCAGAGGCTTCTTCTTCACCCTGTTGTTGCACAATCTGGGTGGTCGATACTTGCACTGTTTGCAGACTTGAAGAAATGCTTTCCGCCAACCTTCTGCGGGCGTTTTTTTCAGCAGCCTCTGCCGATTCACTATCAAAACCAACCGCACGTATAGCATCATCAGTAGCGCACTCTGGATGGGCCACGGTTTGGGGATTCAACAAATAGGGTGGAATC
This sequence comes from uncultured Pseudomonadota bacterium, assembly GCA_937127265.1. Taxonomy (GTDB): domain Bacteria; phylum Myxococcota_A; class UBA796; order UBA796; family UBA796; genus CAJWHX01. The sequence continues at coordinate 1,161 of CAKZLX010000370.1, read as the reverse complement.
GTATGTCTACAACCGAACAACCACCATAAAATTTGTACTGTCATACATCCACCTTCATCAAAATGCGATATTTTGTTTTCTGCCCATTGAATAAACAAGGAGAAAGTCTAGACAGGCTTAGATAAAATCGTCTGAACTCGATTCTTCCTCTTGGTCGTCACCACTTTCAATAGACAACGCCCCATCACCTTCATCTATTCCATCGCCCGATTCATCACTAGACTCTTCCGCGAGTTCATCTTCAATATCCAATAGTTGATTCATCAAATCAACAATAAATTCTGACTGCTCAACGATCGAAAAGTCAACCTCACCATGATCGATAGCATTCATAATGACTGGATGATAGTATTCCAGTATTTTCACCAAAGCAAAAACTGAGCGGAGCGTTTGGGTTTCGGTCAAGGTTCCATCTTCGATTGGCATTTCTACCGTTGCGGTAATCCATTCCATGTCAACCGGTAAGGAAACATCATCTGGTAACGCATTACCGAAATCCATTTGAGAAGGATTTTCACAGCTAAATTGAACCATCTTACTTTTGCTAGCAATCATCAACAATGTTTTGAACAAAGCTCTTTGGGTTTCTTCGCTGGGCACCACATAGCAATTGGGTGAGACGACACGGAAGAACTCTCCATTTTCCTCAAGGACAATATACAGGTGTAAATGCTTTTCACCCTCTTGGTTTTCATAGCGCTGGGTGGCAAAGCCAGTATGAATAAAATCTCCACTATCACTGTGACGAATTTGGTATTTCAAGGAATGGGATTCTAAAAATGTTGCGATAGTTTCTATATCAATGGACACTCGGTCTCCTCTCTGTACACATAAAATTTTAGCCGTTAAACAGTCGCCACAACAACGCTGCGACAAAAGCGACCACCAACATCGCTATCCATACTCGCACAAAGGGGTCATCCCAAAAAGATTTTGGCTTGGTGAGGATAATTCTAGGTGGAGGTGGTGGGTCATATTGTCGATAAGAATGAGGTTGTGCTGTAGATTGTACTTGTAATACCGAAATTTCTTCGGACTTCGTATCATCCAAAGCATGGGTCGGTTCTTGTTCTGAAAACCAATCGTCTTCCCAATTCAAGACCGCACCCGGTACGTCCTCATCCGTTTCATCTAGAGGAGATGTTTGATGACCTCGATCGG
>CAKZLX010000369.1 GCA_937127265.1 uncultured Pseudomonadota bacterium | reverse complement strand
AAACAGAATTGGTTGGGGTTTCTGAAAGCATGGAATCTTCATTTCCAACCCATCTGGACATTGATGAATGGAAACAATTGCATCCCTACAGTCTGCTGATCAATCTGCTACCACAGATGGCACGAACCATTCAAAATGCTTGGCCATTACTGCTCTTTATCGTACTGGGAAACAACCAAGGGCAACAGATTGTCGATAGTATTTTTGTGTTGTTTTTTATCGGGATTTCCATCGTTCGAACCATGATTCATTTCTTTACCCTTCGTTATCGGGTGCAAGAAGGCAAACTAATTTTGAAAATGGGGCTTATCTCTCGTCAAGCCCGTACACTCGATCCCACTCGAATTCAAAATATGGAGATAACCCAAAATCTCCTCCACAAGTACTTCAATCTGGTGGAACTCAAACTGGAAACGGCTGGGGATTCTTCGACCAAAGGTCTCCTCTCTGCCCTCTCCAAAGAAGATGCCCAAGAACTCAAGCAAGCCCTGCAACACTCAAGACGGCGTACCACACACACTGAAGACGCAGAGGGTACACCAGATTTGGCTCTATCTTGGGGAGAAGTGCTATTGTTTGGATTGTCTCGACGTACCGTAGGGACTGTGGTGGTCTTATCGGCGGTGGTCTCTGAAGCCATGACCACCCTCCATCCCAATCAAGCACAACAGGTGGCCTCCTCAATTACCCTGTCAATTTTTATCGGTTTGATGGCAATTTCCTTTGCGGTATCTTGGATTTGGTCATCGATTCAAGCCACTTTGCGCTATCACAAACTGGAATTGCGGTTGCAATCCGACGATGTACGCATTGTATCTGGCCTCATCACCAAACGGTCGGTGGAAATCCCACTGCACAAAGTGCAAACGATTGAATGGTTTGAACCTTGGCTTCGACGACAAATGGGTTTTGGTACATTGTATTTGGAGACTGCCGCACTGGGGATGGATGATGGTCAAGTTCGTCGTTCTGAAGGTGTTCTGCCAATGGTGGAAAGAGACAAACTCTCCGATGTTCTGATGAAAATCGCCCCACTATCGGCCACTGAAATTGTCCAGACAGAGCAACAAGCACCGAATCCACGAGCACGTTGGATGATTCTATTCACCTACCTCGTTCCCGCAGTCCTGTCGGTGGGTTTTGCCTGGTGGTCACTCGAAGTATCGGGACTATCCTTATTCTTGATTTCCAGTTTGGCACTGTTGATTGTCGGTGGTTTGACCGAATTGGACTTCCAAATGCAACGGTGGGCGATTACACCACACGCCATCTTATCGCGTTCGGGCTACCTCAATCGACGAACTTGGATTGTGGATCGCCAAAAAGTACAGTCGGTTTATCGAGGAGAAGACCCTATTTTACAACTACTGGGGCTTTCACAGGTGGTCATTCAAGTGGCTGGTTCAACCGTCTACCTTCCTTTGGTGACCAAAGCCAAAGCCCAAGAGATACTCGAAAACCTCACCGAAGATTGGCAGTCTTGAACCGACAATAGGTCGTAAACCACAGTTCGTATCCTTCGAGAGTACATATCATGACACAAACCACCAAACTCTACTGGCACTGGACCACCAATCCACAGAAAATACGACTGGCACTAGAAGAATGGGCGATTCCCCATGAACTGCTCCCAGTGAACTTGGGTAAAGGTGAACACCAAAGTCCCGAATACCGTGCATTACACCCTAAAGGTTCGGTACCAACGCTGGTATTCCAAGATCGTACCTATTGGGAATCCAATGCTGCTCTCTTAGCACTGGCACAAGCGCACACCTCCATGCTCCCTGATCCAGGCAATCCTGACTATGCCCAAGCCCTCAATCTATTGTTTATGGAGGCCTGTACCTTTCAACGTTGGGCGGGTGTGCACTTCATCGAACAGAAAATCAATCCTCTGATTGGCAAAGCGACCCATCTCGAAGCCCTAGCCGAAGCCCACCAACGACTCCAATCTTCTTTTGATATCTTGAAAAAGCAATTGGCTGGTGGTGACTGGTTGTTTGAGCGTTTCAGTATCGTCGACTGTGTCTTTGCCCCTTGGCTCCCTTACCTTGATCTCACCGATAGACCGAATATGACTCGCTGGTTGCTCAATTTGCGACAACGAGACAGTTGGACAGCCTGTGGGTTTCGGGATTGAGAGTTGGCTTTGTTTGACTTGTCGATTGAATGAACTGGAACGGAACCAGTATCTTCATGAACGCTAACGGATAGACGAATCTTAGAATGTGGTAGGATAGATTCATGAATCTGATCCTACTGATCCTTTTTAGCGCCTGTACACCTTGGAAGGACCACCGAGACCTTGCCACGGTGGAAACACCTATCGAAGCCTCACTTGTGCAATCGGAGTTCCGATTCTTCACCATCGAAGGCACCAAAGTGATTGCGTTCCCGATATTTGGCTGTTCAGCCAAAATAGAGTTGATCAAGAACGAACACACGTTCCAAGTCGATTACATCAAAGGAAGTAGTGGTGGGATGTGGCGAAGCTGTCCAGGTACTCGAACGGGCGAACTTCTATCGAGTCCCGACGGAAAATATTTGGCAGTCAACATCAATTCAGGATGGAAAATTCTTCAGAGTACACCACAAGGATTGTTTCCAGTCAGCACACCAACTGGATTTACGGGTTCGGCATCGGATTGGAATGGCCTCCGTGATGTCTCCGAGAATCCTGCAGATCTTCTACTCTACCAAGACGGATCCTGGAATAACCAAAGCACTATACATTACAACACTCTTGAACTGGTCCAAACCCAATCTTCCAGTGAGCAACGGGATTTTTTGTCTCAAACCGTTACCACGATTTCCACGAGTGATTGGACTGAACTATACGCTGGGCTTGAACCAACAGACCAATCTGAACTCATTGACGAACTCATCAACGTCTTTCTAGAAGAGACATCCAATGTCGACGTCGATAGCTCTTCCAACAGCTCTAAAAAACATAACGATCTTCGAAAGATTCTGGTGCCATTGGTCAATGCAAATGACCACATCGAATTTTTAACAAGACTCATTGAAAACCAATATTTTCAGTCTGATAAAGAGTTTGCTACGGTATACGCCAAAGTGTGGACTGTGGACCCAGCATTATCAGGTAAACAAGCCTGTCTGCACATCACTGCAGATCCACGTCGTGCATACCATAGCACACAAAGAAAATCCGATATTGCACTGTTTACGCTTGCATCAAAGACTTCCTGTGAGGCGTTGCCAAGTGTTTTCGAGGGTGCTGAACTCAAGCCATGCTGTGACGATGACTGCACCTGGGATATCACCCTCCCCCCAATTCAAACACGAATAGAAGGACTGCTCGGGGAGGTTACTGAGCGACCCTCACTCAATACTGTCTATCGGTACTATTTACAATCCCAAGGGCTCCAATCTCAAGATCTAGCCAAATTCAATCTCGCTCACCTAAGGTCCAAGTATGTTGTCGATCAACAGGATTCCACAGACTGCGTGGGAGTGTATGAACCAAATGTTTCTTGTGCGGCTCCTGAAGAGAATATCCAAGAGATCGCCTGCCTACAAACCATAGATTCAAGTGCCTCCCCCATCGACTATATCTTCACCATCAATGACGATAATCAAACCATCCACAATATTCAAAGCACTGGTAAACTAACGGAGCCAACTGCCGTGATTGTTCCCGGGTCTGGTTTCTGGACCAAGTCAACAGTACATACAAAAGAAGAGAATGCTCCCGAACAGAATCCAGATGCACAGACAGAAGGCGAACAAAACACCAAGGATTCCACTATCGGATACTCCTGCTCACTCGAAGGAACATTTCCTTTTTATGGCAAACTCAATACAGTCACTGCAGAGTGGACGGTCAATGGCACGGTTGTAGATGTCAAGGAAGATGCTGTCGATAAACTGATCGACTACCTCGGTCGTACATTGTCCAGCCCAAAACTGGAGGGATACAGTTCCAACTCCCTCATTAAAAACACAGCCTACAAAAGTGGCGATACCTTGGGCTGTACACTCAAGGTGACCAAGGTGACCAAAACGTCTCTGGAAACCATTGTAGAGAACAAAAGCCTTGGTATTTCTAGAAGCTACACAGCTGAATCGATTACTGTGCCTTAGAGTTTGGATTATTCAATTCGTCCCGAACGATTGTATTGAGATACATAGTCCCAAATCAATTCACCGCTACTGCGTCCGTTGAAGAGCTCTTCAAACCAAACGTGCTCACCGCCAATGAACTTGTAGTGCTCTATCGACACACCATTTTCACCAGCTGGATAGACATACTGCTCAATAGTGACTCTGCCCGACTCTTCAATCGCAATTTCAGGTGTTGTTTGCGCGCCGTTATAGTTCACCCACCAATCTACAACATCTTGAGTCGAAGTGTAGTATTCACCACCGCTATACGGGACTACGCCATCTTGTGTCCCATGAAGGTTGATCATCCCCATTGGATGACCAGGATTGCAACTACCTCCCAGGTCTAGATGAGTTCCGGATACAGAAGCAATAGCGGCAAAGTGCTCCCCCGCTGTACAAGCAAGGTAATAGCTAAAAAATCCTCCGTTCGAGTACCCCGCCGCATACACCCTGTCTTCATCTACATTGTAGGCGCGTCCAATTTGCTCAATCAATTCAATCACAAAGCCTTTGTCCTCGGCATCGCTCTTGTTGTCTCCGCCCATGTCTGCAGCGTTCCAATGCGAACTGCCGTCCAAGTCCGTACCCTGTGGAAAGACCAGAATAAAGTTTTCTTGATCAGCAAGGTCATTCATTTGAACCCATTGCATCTGTCCTTCCGACGTTCCCCCAAAACCATGAAAGTTGAAAAACAACGGCGTTGGGATCGCTGAATCGTATTGACTAGGCACATACAGAATAAAATCTCTAACAACACCATTGTGTTCTATGGACAGAGCTCGTTCACCCACCGAGTGTTCTTGAACGGTGTTTATATCTGGATTGGGTTCGGAGGCACATCCAAAAAGTAAGGTCAAAAATACAGTCATCGCACCCTCCAACATAGTGCTTTTACGTTCATTATCATTTTAACGTGATTCTCTAGAGATCTATTCGATACATCACACTTGTTTGTCCTATTGGCAGTCAAACACTCTACTCTTTATCCTCTTCATTGATCCAGACACCACCTTCACACCACCATCAACCAGCACACAAACAAATCAGCATCTAAGTTACCGAAACAACTTACGCAAACGAGTCAGCTCCTCCGAAGGAAAAAGCCAACTGCTAAATCAACCAGCACACAAAAAACAGAACAGTACCCAAATCACCCCAAAAGTCCACATCACCCCATATACCGTACCAAATATGCCAAACGACCGTAATTTCAAAGTGGAGAGTGGATGGCGAATTCACAACCTGTCAACAGGATATCAAAGTGAGGTATACTCTAAGTATCCGAACTTTTATAAACGTTGACAAGTTGCGAATACGACACCGCAAATCCACTTTTACTTCGCTAGGGCGGATGCTAACTGCTCCAATTGGTCGCGGTGGGACGATTGGGGGAGGTCTTTGAGTAAGGAGCGTGCTGACCAGACCCGTTGCGCCACTTTTTGGCGAGTTTGGGGTAAAGCGGTACTTTGGTGTAAGACCTGCATCAAGGTGGCCACGTCGGTTTCATCTCGTTGAACAGACTGCCAAACATCTCGCACCACCACATCGGTTTCTGCTGCCAAGGCGACGGTATAAAAAGGACGCCCCAAACCAATTTGGTCTTCCAAGGCTGACAAGTTTTTGCCTTCGAGGTGAGCCAGTTCCTCGGTGAGGTGCCAAGCAACGCCCAACTCACGTCCGTAACGGGCCAACAAATTGCACTGGGAACGTGGGGCTTTGGCCATCATACCACCTGCGCGACAGGCAAAGGCAAACATCTCCCCCGTATAGGTCTCGATAAAAGACAACACGTCATCAGAGGTCGGAAAGGACTCCAGTTCTGCCACCGATTTTTGGGCATCTTGGACTTCTCGCATGCTTCGGACAAATTCACTCATAATGTCAGAGGACTTGGTCATCATCATCAATTCAAAGGAACGGGTGATCAGTTGGTTGCCACCGTGCCAAGACTTTTCGTGCAGGCGCAAGGCTCTTCCCAAAATCTTTTTCAACACCGCACGTCGCTTGGACCCGGTTTCTCCCAGTGCCAAATCGTGTACCAACACCGCCGAATAAAAGAGTTCTGCGGAGAGTGCCAAGTGCATCAAGCGACCCTTCTCGGCTGTCTCTTGCGATTCCAAAGCCCCAATCTCCGAGGACAAATAAATCAACACCGGACGGATACGGGGGACACCGGGGGCAACGAAAAACTCTTCGGAATATCCTTCCGACTGCATGATATCACGAATCGCGTTGTCCAACTGTGACATCTGCTCAGAGAAGCCTTCGTGTTGGGCAACATTGTCCAAATCCATGCCTCTACCACGGAGACGATTGACGATACGTTCTGAAAAAATAATGTTTCCTATTGTGATCTAGTGTAGTCGAGTTTATGGATCTGTCAACGACAACCAACAACGATTTCATACAGATGTTTCATTGTGCTTGATAGGCTTTGACCCAAGTGTCCAGTTTGGCTTCCACCTCTTCCATCCCTTCCAACAAAGGCATCATAAACCGCTGATTGATCTCTTGGAGACCGAGTGTTCCATCACTGACTTGCTCACGACGCCAACACCCCAAACAAATGGCATTGCCTTCACCCTCATCCGTACTTTTGCTGACTTCTCTGGTACTCTCTCCAAGAACACCTTCTTTTTGCCGCAGTTCCAGATAGAGTTCATACTCTTCAAAGGCAGCCTCTACACCCGCTTCGACCTGTTCAAAGTCCCAAGTAAAAAACCATACTGCCATCAAACTGTCTTCTGATAGGTTCAACTCGGCAATTTCTTGGTTATCGGTGGGGACCTCTTGAAACTTATAGTCGGACAACAATTGCACAAAAGGCTTTTGCTCCAGAGCCCCATCATCGGCAAACGACACCAATTGGCTGGAACCATCGGCAAATCGACATAAGCACATCAAGTCCAATTCTGATAATCCCTGCCAATGCAAATGTGCTGTTACCTGTTCACTCATCATAGAATCCTTATCGCTATAAATTCAAAAGGGATCGCAAACACAACCAAGTGCCTCCTCTCCCTTTCAAATCTTGTTGTTTACGCTTTGTAGACAATATTTTGTAGACAATATTTTGTAGACGACATTCTGCGTCCAAAATCCAGAATACGTTTTAGTACCCTTCAGTGTCTTCCCAAGCAGTGGCATTGGCACCAACCAGCAAGGCCGCACCCACGAACAAACAAATCAAGGAGGTCCAACCGTTTGAAGTCAGTTGTACTTGTAAAGAAGCATCATATCCATACTTGGAATAAGTTTCAGAAGCCTGTTGTTGAACGCCATCCAACACCAAACCAAAACCAGTGTCACCAAAGGCACCAATCATGAAAAGAAGTCCCACGGCAACCAAGATACCGCCCACAAGCCAAAACCATTCTGATTTCATAACATCTCCAAACCTATACATTTCTTCGGAAAACTGTGTATATAAATTAAAGAGGATTGTACTCTTTACCTATATTCTTGTGATCAAACTAACGGATTGACACCCCCCTTTCAAATCACAAAGGGAAAAATCCCAATCAACTGTAAAATTTCGCCTATTCGGTTAAGAGTACGATACGTTTAATTGAGTAGTTTCTTTTGGAGATATCATAATGATGTTGTTTTCCTTATTTCTTGCCTGTGGTGACTCCCCAGAACCCAGTGGCAAAGATGTGGTGTTGAATGTACAAAAACACGCCACCCCCAAAGCCGATGATTTTAGCAAAAAATCCTTCCCCTGTTGTGACACGCCAACTGCACAAGCCTTTTTGGATCACTATCTTGCCCTGACCCAAGCGATGGCCGCCGACAGTGATGCCAAAACCAAAGCCGCCGTCGATGCTTTGGTCACCTTTACTGCCACCCCTGAGTTTACTGAATTGGCCAAAACCGAGGGGTTACAAGAGTGGGTTGATGGCCCCAAATACTGGGCAACCCTCTCTCGCAAAGACCTCCAGCAAGACTTTGAACCGGCTAGCCAACTGATGGTTGACTTTGCCAAAAAGCACAAAACAACTCAAAGTGACACCTCTAAAACCGTGATCACCGCCTTTTGCCCGATGCATCCGGGACGTTGGATTCAAACCGAAAGCACGGTCAGCAATCCATATTATGGTTCGGCAATGTTAACCTGTGGGGTGTTTGAGTGAAAGCGATTCATACCACCATACTTCTGACAGCCTCTATCTTGACCACTGCTTGCTCGGGTTCTAACTCCGCTGAAACCAGTGGTGACTGTGCCAGCATCACTGACATGATGAAAAAAGACACCTGCTACCACGATCAAATCGTCGCCATGCCAGTCTCGGAGATCGACAAGGTCATCAGCACTGGACAACAAATGGTCGACCCCATGATAAGAGGTGCTGCGGTAGCTGAATGGATTCGACTTCACAACAACGAAATTAACCAACAAAAAGGACAAGAACTGTGCGCACTTCTGGACGGACGAGATCGCTCTTATTGTATGCGACGCCTCTCATCGCCTCACTTACGACGATAGGTTGCGGAGAAGAACCCCCTGCTGAACAACCTACATTTTCCGCCGGTGCCACTGGTGAACTGGGCCTACCACCGCCCGATGGTGGCATACCACAATGTGAACTGTACAAAGAAGACCCCGATGTCTACGGGTATTGCATCTATAAGTTTGCGGGCGGTTTTCCCAACGTCGATGAAGTGGAACGACTCTGTCCGATGGCTGGGGAGTGGGAAAAGGAATGTCGGCATGCTTGGGTTTCTGGTCGGATGAACGCCAACTCCGGCATGGACATGGACTTTTTGTTGAATGTCTGTGATGGCAACCCCGACTGTACCTTTGAATTGATTGACTTCCGACCCAATCCGGATGTGTTGGTGCAAATGGACTACTGTATCAAACATGTAGGACCCTATACCCGTGACTGCTTGGGACACGCCATGCAACGATGGTGGTATACGGCTCCCGATGCCGATGAGGTCAAACGAGTAGCCTCAGCCAAGTCCCCTTACCCCGATCGAATTGCCTTTTACGTAGCAGCATCGGTTGCCTGTTCGGGGATTGGAACTTGTGATGGCGATCCCACCATGAAAAACATTTGTCTCAAAAATGTTGAAAATTACAAGAAGTTTCCCAATCGCTGTCCAGCACAAGAAGAAAAACCGATGAAAGGTAGTCTCAAACCAGAGGACTTGCAAACCAAAACGGGTGCTAGCAAACCACAACAACCCGTCAAAAAACAAGGTCCACCGCTCCATGGGCAACCGACAGGACAAAAACCGTCGTTTCAAAAACCCTTACACCAACCTCAGAAACGCTAGTTTGAGTACCATCCCTTTTCCATTGTTGTTCGATGTTGACCATATTTTCATTTATCACCCAATATGTTTCGGCTGAGCCTCAAACCCTCAAAGTTTGGCACGCCTATCGCGACGCCGAAGCCGAAGTCCTTGAAGACATCTTGGATGCTTACGATCAGAAACATCCAGAACTCATATTGGAGGTGTTGCCTGTTGCCTACGATGCCTACGCTAGCAAACTGGAATCAGCCATACCCAGAAACAATGGGCCCGATGTCTTTATTTATGCTCACGAGAAAATCGGCTCATGGTCAGAAATCGGACTGATTGAACCGATCACCATCGATATCGATCCCAGTCGTTTCTACGATGTCTCTCTGGATGCGGTCACTTACAATGGTCAGATCTATGGTGTTCCACTGGCGGTTAAATCACTGGTTTTGTACTGTAATGATGAACTGATCGAATCCCCTCCGCAAAGCACCGATGACATTTTCACAATAAGCGAAACGCTCCCCCCCGATGTGTTCACCCTTGCCTACCCAGCCACAGATGCCTACTTCCAAATGCCTTGGCTCTTTGGTTTTGGTGGTGGTTTCTTTGATACCTCTGGCAACTCTACGTTTGAAAACCCCGCCAACGCTCGCTCACTGGATTTTATGAAGTCCATGGATACCGCGGGCATTCTCCCTAAAGAACCGGATGCGGCATTGGCGACCCACCTGTTCAACAATCAGCAAGCGGCGATGACCATCAGTGGACCTTGGTTTTTATCTTCGATCGAGGATGGTGTTTCCTTTTCTGTCCACCCCCTTCCCACGGTGTCCGAAACAGGAGAACCTGCCAAACCCCTACTGACCGTAGAAGCAGGTTTCGTCTCTGGTTTTAGCCAACAGAAAACGGAATCGATGGCGCTACTCAACCACCTCACCAGTCTGAACAATGCTACCAAACGCGCCTTGGGTTCTCGACAAGTCGTCCCCAACAAAGAAGCTTGGAACAATCCCGCATTGCAAAATGACGCCATCCTATCAGCCTTTAAGGCTCAAATGACCAAAAGTGTCCCCACCCCGAACATCCCCAATATGACCGCAGTTTGGGAACCCATGGCCCGTGCGGTTCGTCGTGTTCATCGTGGGGCGATGACCGGCAAGCAAGCCCTCGAACAGGCGTCCTTGGAGTTTCAAATCTATACCAAGCCAGCCCCCACGCCTGCCAATCCGACCCCTTACATCGCGGTCGCCATCGCTGGCCTATTGGCAGGACTCTTTTGGTTTGTCCGACAGTTCCAACGGGTACAGGATGAGGTATGGAACTCACGAACGGCTTATTTGTATGTCGCTCCAGCAGCAATCGCCATGACTTTACTGACTGCAATCCCTTTTGTTGTGGGTGCTTTGGTTTCGTTGTTTGCACACTATCAAGGAGAGTTTACCTTTGTGGGTTTGGCAAACTTCCTCGATATCTTGTTGGCGCGAGACTGGCCGATGACCTCCTCACTCTCCTTTTATTTCACCTTGGTGGTGACGGTGGGCTGGACCCTTGGAAACCTGCTCCTACACGTCGGGATCGGATTGGCACTGGCATTGTTGCTACGGGAACCGTGGCTAAAGTTCAAAGGTATCTATCGGGTCCTATTGATTGTGCCCTGGGCGATTCCTAACTACATCACCGCCCTGATTTGGAAAGGAATGTTCAATCAACAGTTCGGCGCCATCAATGGTTTACTCACTGCATGTGGTCTAGAAGCAGTTTCTTGGTTCGCCAAATTCAGCACCTCCTTTGCTGCCAACCTAATCACCAACACTTGGTTGGGGTTTCCTTTTATGATGGTGGTCTCCTTAGGCGCATTACAATCCATCCCCAGAGATTTGGAAGATGCCGCCTCGGTAGATGGTGCCAGTGGGTGGCAACGATTTTGGCACATCACTCTCCCCTTACTGAAACCAGCCTTGCTTCCTGCTGTCATTCTCGGTTCGGTTTGGACCTTCAACATGTTCAATGTGATTTATTTGGTCAGCGCAGGCGAGCCTGATTCCAGTACCGACATTTTGATTTCTGACGCCTATCGTTGGGCATTTTCCAGAGGCAATCGCTATGGATATGCTTCGGCTTATGCGGTGTTGATCTTTGGTATTTTGTTGGGATACTCCAATTTGGGCAATCGAATCGCTGGGAGAAAGACCATATGAGAACCACCAATGCACCCTCTCTCGGCAAACAAATCGCTTGGCACGCTGTTCTCATGCTGACCTGTTTGGTGGTCTTGTATCCCACTCTCTGGGTGATCAAAATGGCACTGACCCCTTCTCAATCTTTTACAATGTCAGCAAATCCATGGCCTACGACAGTCTCACTGGAAAACTTTTGGGTATTGATCAGCGGTGACAATCCCAACACCGAAATCTTTGATGGCAATTGGCAATTTCTACGCCAATTTTGGAACTCCGCCTTCATTGCATTTTTGACCACCATCATCGGCATGGCGTTTAGTTGCACTGCCGCCTACGGAATGAGTCGATTTCGCTTTCCCGGAAAAGAAGCCGGCATGAGTTTCTTTTTGCTCACCCAAATGTTTCCAGGAGTGGTAATGGCAATCCCCCTCTACATTTTGATGGATACACTGGGCTTGTTAAACAGTGCCTTCGGACTGGCTTTGGCCTATTCCTCGACTGCAGTTCCCTTTTGCACTTGGAATCTCAAAGGATATTTTGACACCATTCCCCAAGATCTCGAAGATGCCGCTCGTATTGATGGAGCCAGTCAGTGGGTCATCTTCACCCAAATCGTTCTCCCCCTGTCCAAACCAGCCCTAGCGGTCACCGCCCTCTTTTCTTTTATGACCGCTTGGAATGAATTTATTTTGGCGGCCACATTTTTAAGCGATGCCAAAGCCTACACCCTACCGGTGGTGTTGCAATCTTACATTGGAGATTTTGAAACCCAATGGGGACTGTTTGCCGCAGGTGCCATCGTTGCTTCTACACCCGTCATGATTTTATTCTTCATCCTACAAAAGAACTTGGTCGAAGGATTGACCGCCGGATCGGTCAAAGGTTAACCTACCTTAAAAGGTTTTATATGACACCCCCAAAACCATCTCTTTGGACACAGATATTCACCAAGGAAATGCTTACCTGCATCGGTACGGGATTTGCCAGTGGCATGCCCTTATACCTCCTCATCCAAATGTTTCCCACTTGGATGCGGGATCAAGGTGTTGATTTGAAAACCATCGGTTTGTTTGCCTTGACCTCTTTGCCCTATGTTTGGAAGTTTCTTTGGGCACCGTTGTTGGACATTCGTCCTAGTTGGATGGGCTTTACCCGTCGTAAGGGTTGGGCGTTATTGACCCAAGCCATCATGATACTCTGCATGATAGTCTTGCTATTTGCCAACCCTACTCAACACATCACTTTGATTGCTGGTATTGCACTGGTGATCGCCTTTGCCTCGGCTAGCCAAGATGCTGTGCTAGATGCCCATCGTCGTGAAATCCTCACCGATGAACAGATGGGCTTGGGCTCTTCGATTTTTGTGAATGCCTATCGCCTCTCCTCGCTGATCCCCGGTAGTTTGGCCTTGTTCCTTGCCGACCTCTATTCTTGGCAAGCCGCACACAGTAGTGTCATCGCCGCCTTGGTTGGCATCATGGTATGTACCCTTTGGATGCCGGAGATGAAGCACACTGCTTCAAAGCAACGACTGACTGTCAAAGAGATTTTTGGTGCACCCTTTCGAGAGTTTTGGGAGCGTAACGGGCGTAACAACGTTCTGTTAATCCTCACCTTCATGCTGTTTTACAAACTGGGGGACTCCATGGCAACCTCATTGGCCAGTGCCTTTTATTTGGATCTTGGCTATACCAAAACACAACTGGCGAGTACCGTAAAAGTGGCTTCCTTGTGGGCCTCGATTGCTGGTGGTATGATCGGAGGAGTCTGGATGCTCAAACTGGGAATCCGACGTTCCTTGTGGATATTTGGGGTGTTTCAATTGCTGACAATTTTGGGCTTCGCGTATTTGGCCTGGGATTCTCCGGTCTTGCCATTGCGAAATTCATTCCCTGAGTTGTCGGGAGAAGCCATTGTGCAACAACAGGCACTGACCATCAGCACTTGGAAACTCTTTTGGGTGGTTTCAGCAGAGTATCTCGGGGTCGGTTTGGGAACTGCCGCCTTTGTTGCTTTTATTGCCAGCCACACCAACAAACAGTACAGCGCTGCCCAATTCGCTCTTTTAACCAGTATCAGTGGTTTACCCCGCACCCTTGCCAGTTCCAGCTCAGGGTGGATCGTGGAAGCCATAGACTATACTGGTTTCTTTCTGGCTTGCACCTGCTTAGCCATACCCGGCATGGTCTTGCTCCGATGGTTACCAAGTGCAGAAAACCTTGATTCGATCCCTACTTCAGACGAAACCAATCGCAGTTCATCTTGTAGTGAGTAGTTCGATCAGGTATACTCTATATATATGACCAAACCTGAATCGCCATTTCTCTTGGTAAATCCAGCCACCACGGAAATCACCAAAACCAGTCTTTCTGCCCTCATTCAACACAAAATGCAGGTCAGCAAAACCTATCCGGCGATGGTCAAAGAGTTGGTTAACGGCGTGGCTTTTGTGGAAGTTCTTCCACCTTTATTGCGACAAATCCAGGATGACCACCCTCAAATTGCCTCCTCAAGCACCATGCGCATCCATGCCAATGTCCGTGTGGGAGAAGCGGTGCTAATACAGGTACAATCAGGAGAGTGGGTCGTCAACACCACCTTGACAGATGAAGTCTACCAAGAACGTCTGCATAAAGATCTCAACGAACGCTTACTGATGGAAAGCCACAGTATCGCCACCCTACCAGTCAAACGTGCATCCAAAAGAGGCTTTGAAAACCTACTTGGTCTCACTCCTAGCGAGTCCACACCATGGGCTGTGCCCGGACGCATGAACAACAACCAGAAGTTGGTGTCCAAAAAAATTCTCCAGTGGTGCGTCAACAAAACAGGATTGGGATTTCAACAACGCTTACAAGAAGGGTTTCCCAGCAGCCTAGAATGGGGTAACTTCGAGCATTTCTTTGCGGTGTACCTCAATGGAGATAGTGAACAATTTACCACCGTTGCAATCACCCAAGATGAGCACAAAGCATTGGTGGAAGCATGGGCCGATATACTACGCAATACCAAACGTTCAGTTCCCGTTCCCTTAAAACGTCCACCCTCTCCAAGTCAAACCGCACCTGTACCCGTATCTCCAAAGCAAACGGCTATCGTGGCCGCACCTTCTCTTCCCCAATCAGTCATCACCCTCGCCCAAAGTTTTCATTTACCCTTGCCGAACAAGGAAGCATCTCCAACCCTCACCACCTTGGCGGCCTGGGCTGAGTCGGACCACCTAATTTTAAAAGAACGCGCCACCGACTTGTTGTTGATGACGCTCTCTGGTGGAGAACCCGTCCGTCAACACAGCAATGTTCAACGCGCTTGGGCTGAGTGGCACAAACACACCGACAGCATCAATCAGTTGTGCAGCCTGGTGCAAGAAGGTGAAGAGTTACCAGCCGTACGAGCATTGGCAGGACGTGCATTTCTTGACACCCAAACCGCATCAAGCGTCTGTGACCAGTTACTGTTACGGTGGAGACGCCAACTGATCCAACAACACAACCTCGCTGACAGTGCGCTCGGTCGACCAGTTCAGACCACTGCAACTCACTTGGAGTATCGCCGAGCAATGCGATTACACGGTATTCAGTGTGCCGATACATGGCTCGATCAATTGCTGTTAGCCATCCAAGCGGCTCCACAGATGGGTATGCCAATTTTATTGATTGGTGATGTACAATCTTCTAAAATCTTGGTTGAACTACTGGCCCACATTTTTGCTGGCGGAACCTATAGCCAAATACGCCTACCACGAAACCGTGCCCAAATGTTTGGAAAGCCCTCTAGCAGTGGCGATATCTACCTGCACAGCGATTTTGGATTGGCAATTCGCAAAGGTGGATACCAACAACGATACGGAGAAGTCGGATTGTGGAACCCCCATTTTCTGTGGATGGACAATCTATACCCTCATGCCAAAAGAGATGGTCTGGCTTTGATGATCCAAGAAATGTACTTTGGGCAAGGGATTGAACTCTACAGCCAAGAAGACCACCAGCGCTATCACAGTGAGTACTTGGATTTACAACAAGCCCCAACGCTCACTGCCACCGAACAAACCCGACGCGACGAGTTAGAACACTTCTTTGATGCCAAAACCATCGGCGGAATACCGATTGAAGATGCTTGGCGACTACACGCCACCGAAAACACAGTTCTCTTTGGACACATTTCCGCGGAGCAAGTCGAAGATACGCCGCTGTCACTGGTACAACGTTCGATGGTCATTGAAGTACCCACATTTTCTGTAGAAAGGATCCAGTATAGGTTGGGTGCCGTAGAGGATTGGGTACCACTGCGGGAAGGTAAAAGAACCTTACAACCAAAACACACCTGGAAGATGTTCCCCACGGTGCGCAATGAAACCTTTGCCATTTTAGATGCGCTGCATGGAAAGGGCATCACGGTAAACGATCTCTTGGCCAAGCAAATCGCCTTTTTCTTAGCCGGGGCTGAGGCTTGGAGCCTACCTGACAATGCTCTCTTGACCACTCACCTTTGTCAAACCCTTTTGCTGCCTCGCCTCCTAGGAAAAAGCGAAGACATTTTAGAAGGTATCGACCAGTTGGAATCGATTGACACTCTCACACCCCAATTGCGCATGTATTTGGGGTCATTCAAAAAACAGGTCGTTCGTCATGGTGGACAAAAGGTACATGGTTTGCTCAAACACAAAATATTAACCAAATAAATCCACCCTCGTTTCAGGTAACCACCTTAATTTGGTTGAACAAAGTCAAGCGGTCACAACCTGCAATCATTCGATACAATCAGCGTAATTTTTCCGAAAAAACTTGGCACATCGACTCTCTTTTCAAGATACACTAAAGACATGTCTACTTGGAGGAAACATGTCACTCAAACAACTCAAAATTGATGCCAAACAAGCATTGGAAACCTGGGAATTGCGCTGGAAAGAAATCACCCAGTGGGACCTCAATGACATTCCCCAACAAAAACAAGATGAACTGGTCGATTTGGCGATGCTCTCTGGTGGTGAACTCAAAGATGCACTCGAAGACATTATTCAGTTCATGGACGATATCGACAACGAAGCCCACAGCAACAACCCCGAACTGGTTGCTTTTCGGGAAGATTTGGCCACTGCGCTCAAAGAAACCCTCAATTACCGACACAGTATTGACTCCTACACCCAAGAAGCCTTGTTTGCCGAAGTGGGAGAATTGGATGCCTTGGTGGATGTTGATTTATTGTTTATCGATGATGAAGTTCTTCGTACGAATGCCATTGAAGACATCGCTG
>CAKZLX010000368.1 GCA_937127265.1 uncultured Pseudomonadota bacterium | reverse complement strand
GTGGACTGCAGTGTTCTACCCGTGACCAGGTTCGTTTTATCCCTCTTCGCGGTGTGAATACCGATAGCATCAAGGTACAACCAGATGAGTGGATGGCCTGTAGTACATTAGGTGATGACATCCCCACTGTACCACTCTATGAAGTTGTTGGCGTCGATCTGACCAAAAGCAATGGGCAATTGTTCAACGGTTTTAATTGGTACAATTTACCGGACAACATGGCGTTTGCTTTTCCGGGCAGTTCAATGTGGATGGTCAAAGTGGAACCGGAAAGCAGTGCTGGATCTGCACTATCGGTTTCGATCAAAATTCCCACTCAACCTGCAGACACCATTACCGACTGGGCTGGTGTATTTGAAATGACGATGGGTCCGTTTAGCAATCCCCAGCACACTTCGGAGTGTGAACTACCCACCGATGTTTCATTGTTGTCTGTATTTGGTTTCTCCGCACCTGCCACAGGGACTTGGACAGTCAAATGTGGAGAAGAAACGATCGCTTCCTTAGAGGGGCAAGCCTTTGCTGGTGGTCCACCACCGCTGAAAAACGTTGACCCTGCCCAGAAAATTGATGCCACCACTTGCTCTTTGGTCTGCGATTGGGACGGGCAAGACGGTACGATTTGTAAAGCCTCGATGGTGGTCAGTCCACTCAAAGAATATATCCAGTGCATCGAGAAAGCCGAGAAGCCTGAAAATCCCAATATTCAAGAGCCAACAGAATAATCTCTTATTGGGTCAAGGTGATTCGTTGATTCAAATCCACTGTATGAGAAGATGTGCTGCCATCGCGCCAAGTCACCTCGACATCAACAGTAGATAAACCCGCTGCACCAAAACCAAAATGGGCGATTAAGGGTGTAAAGGTGGCAAAGGAAGTTCCCCCAGCGGTTATCCAACGCACCTGTCGACTATCAGGCGTGCGAACCACAATGGTGGCTCCGATACCATGATTACCATCATCCAACCGAATATCCAACCACTGGTGTTCACTGGGACAAGCTCCTTCAAACAATTGGGTTGGACCATCTCTGGGTACCCGTACCAATTCGGCACAACCGTCGTTGTTAAAATCGGCAAAGCCCCCCGCACGGGTACTGGTGGTTTCAGCAATCCCCCAATCAAAGGCTACATCTTGATAGCCCTCATCGGTCCACAAATACAGCGCATCAGGTTGATACAACTGGGGTTCGAGCATCGGAAATTCTTCGGGGTTGGTTAAGGGACCACACCCCACCCACAGGTCTTCGTGACCATCATTGTTCACATCGTACCAATCCACGCCCCAACAAACTTGACGCTCCTCAATAAAATCAAAGCCCAGTGCCAAGGTCGAATCCACCCAAGTGCCATCCAAAGAAGTCAACAACACCGGTCGATCGATATTGGTAATAAACACATCAGGAACCAAATCATCGTTGAGATCGGTGGCATCAATACCCATGCCGTACATGGCAACATCCAACCCATGTCCTGGTTCTACACTGGTAAACAGACCATCGTTCAAGGAAAACAGTTGATGAGCACCATTGAGGTGACCAAAGTCATTAACCACCAACAAATCCCAATCGTTTTGTTGTTGAAAAGGCAACATGGTCATCGAGAAGGAGAAGTTGGCAAAGTCATTTCCTTCAAAATCTTCCGTTCGAACAAAAGAATGATCGGACTGCTGAATCCAAAGGGCATTGTCCTCACCTGGATGGGGGGTGTTGGTTTGTAGTGCTTCAACCAACGCGGGGTCGTGGTCATTGCCATACCCAGCCGACAGAAGATCCAACAAGCCGTCATTGTTCACATCGTACCAAGTAGATGCGGCAGAATAGTCCGAGGAAGAAAGGTACTCTACGGACCAGCCATCGTCCCAACGACAGAGGGCATCTTCTCCAAAGGCAGTATTCAGAAACAAATCCATATCGCCATCTTGATCCCAATCCACAATCGATCCATTGGCCGGTAAACCTTCAATCTCTGGCACCCGCATGGTTTCAAATTGACCATTCAGATTGCGTAAAATATGAACGCCACCCCGACGCAACAACACCAAATCCAACAACCCGTCCCGATCGATGTCTTCCATTAAAGCACCCGCTCCAGCAAAGACACTAGAGCGTTCATCTTCTTGTTCCCACCACTCAGTTGAGCGTTGTGGAATATCCCACATCCGTTCTACTGAAAAAATAGGGCTATCCACGGTCGTATCAGCCGTATCTGATTTACCATCGGTGCATCCCAAGACTACCATGTATAGAACAAACAACATTCGATCAACCTCATCGTACAGACCATCAGTGTAATGTTCTTATAACCGTATTTCAGAGCATGTAATTTGAAAGAACTATTGAGCAACCAGTGATGGATGTTTAAAAGTGACATGCTGATTGGCTAAAACATCAACATAGGTAGAGGTTTGACCATCTGGCCACCAAATCTCAATTCGTTTGGCCGATTGCAACTCACCCAAACCGATGTGAATCGAACTTGGAGACTGCCCCATGGTCAACAAGCCATGCACCTCTTGGATATCGGTTCGCTCACCATATTCGACAATGACCTTAGCGCCAAAAGCTTCTGGATTGTTGTCGATTCCTTTGAGGTTGATCTCCAACCAGTTGTAACGACCGCAAGGATTGGTCCAGATTTGTGGATTGCCTTGGGCCGGCGCTTTAATCAATTCTCGGTATCCATCTCTGTCCAAGTCAGCACTGACCATTCCGTACATTCCCTGCGGATCAAAGAATGGGTGTTCAACATCGATATACTCAAAGCCGGATTCTGTCCCCGTCCACAACCAATCTGGTTGCCAAAGCGTAATCTCACTCAGATTTACCGCACCATAATCGGGAGGTGCACCACCGGTTGCCGCCACATCCAACAGACCATCGTTGTTGATGTCTTGCATGATGATACTCCAAGCAGACCAAGCCACCCAAATATCAGGATCATTGTTGGTCCAAACCTCATCCACATCTGACATCAGGGTTGGATCAATCTCCAAGTTCAAACTGCGAGCCCCTTCATAAAACCCACCGTAGCCATCACTCAACAAGCAGGTGAAGGCATTGGCTACATCCGAAATACAATAATCCAAGTCACCGTCTTGATTGATATCGTTACTACCTAAGCCCATTCCACTTAATGGCAAATCAATCCCCAGTTCAGGGGCGATGTCTTGGAGTTCTAACTCTGCCTCCACAACACCATGATTTTGCCACAATGCCATCGGTGGATAGTAAATTCCATCTGAGCGATCAGAGGAACTTAAAATGTCCAAGTCATGATCGTTGTCAAAATCGGTGAGAATCTGTAGTACGGATAAACCTGCCACACCTTCCCAAGGGGTCAATTCACGAACTGTTTGCCAACCCACACTGCTGTTTTCCAGCAACAAGGTGTAGGCG